>NZ_JCAMRX010000024.1:1272-90378 GCF_059821285.1 Spirulina sp. LEGE 11439 | reverse complement strand
GGTTGGATGCCCTTTTCTCAACTTAGTTTTACATACTAAGTTCGGTAGACCCCATTTTATGATTTCTTCTTGAATTTCATGAGAATCGATTCGCAAGAGCATCGAGAATTGCTGTTTTACCTGTAGCATTATTCCCAATGAGAACATTAAAGCGATCGGAAAACTCAAATGTTTTTTTCTCAAAGCACTTAAAATTTTGAAGTTCGAGTCGTTGTATTTTCATGTTAGTTCTCTGAAACTGTCGCACTTGATTGATAATAATAGAACTAATCGCTCTTAATAGATAGACTTCGCAAGCGATTTAAAGCAGCGGCAAATTCAAAGCACCGGAATTTTGCCAAATCTTCTTGTGGATATTCGGTTAAGATATCGAGTCCTTTCGTTTCGATGTCTCCTATTATTTTATCAAGAATTTCAGCGATCGTTCGCCGATCGTTAATATAGTTTTTCTTAGCATAAACTAAAGCTGCTGCGATCGCTCTTAGTTGTCCCGGATTAACGATTTGTTCGACAGCAGCGAGATCGATCGCCTCCGTACCAAAGGCGACATCCATACCTCGTACTTTTACGTTTACCGCATGATTTCCTCGACTCGGATCGATACTGTCTGCGAAAGGAATGCGAGGAGTAATTTGACCGAAACGCTCTCCTCCTTCTTTTTGACGTTCTGTCGTGCATTCTCGGGCAATTTCCTTGGCTTTTTCTGTCACATTAAAAGGCTGATAATTTTCCATGGCAATGACAGTATCGGCAACCTCAAAATAATCCCCACTTCCTCCCATCACTAAAATCGTAGAAACTCCATAATCTTCGTATAGTTGGCGAATTTTATCGATAAACGGGGTAATGGGTTCCTTATTTTTACTAATCAATTGCTGCATGCGGCGATCGCGAATCATAAAGTTAGTTGCAGCAGTATCTTCATCCACCAATAAGACTTTTGCTCCTACTTCCAATGCCTCGATAATATTAGCAGCTTGAGATGTACTTCCACTCGCATTTGGCGTAGAAAAATGACTCGTAGAACGACCTTGAGGCAGTCCATTGATAAAAGTAGAAATATTTGCACCGACGATACTGCGCCCATCTTCTGCCCGAATTTTAACCGCCGCCGAATCGCTGACAACATATTCCCGTCCATCTCCCGGAATGCGATTATAAATCCCCAAGGCGATCGCTTTCAATAAAGTCGATTTGCCGTGATATCCTCCCCCGACAATTAAAGTAATCCCTTGAGGAATCCCCATACCTTTAATCTTGCCGAGATTGGGACAATTTAACTCGATTTCTAAAGACTTTGGAGATTGAAAAGCGATCGCATTTTCCCGTAAAGGTCTCTCGTCAGCACCACTGCATCTTGGTAACACCGCCCCATTGGCCACAAACGCCACGAGATTTCGTTCGGAGAGTTGCGATCGCAAAGCCTCGGCATCTTCCACAGTTTCCACCCAAGAGAGAATTTCATCGGGGTTTAAAGCCTCGTAGAAAAGAGTGCGAGCGACCAATTCCGGGATATCATTGCAAAGTAATTCCGCCGCTTGCCGACCTAAAATACGCCTTCCTCGTGCCGGAAGTCCCACCACAAAGCGGATTTCAATTTCTTCCACACTGACAAAAGCCGCCGTTCTTTCTAATACCTCTTGACCGAGGGAATTTACATTAATCAAACCGCTTTTTCCCGTACCGCGATGAGAACTTAAATCTTGAGCAGCGCGATCGAATTGGCGGATTAAATAATCCTCTAGGGCAACTTTTCTGCTGGGAGAACTATACAATTTAGCAGGAAATTTCGCGATAGATTGAGACACTTTTACTCGCAATTGACTCGGGGCGGCAAAAGGATCGCCTTGAATGCGAGCGACGATTAAAGTAAAGTTAGAAAACTCATATTTTCCTTTAATCTCTTTATAGGCTTTATAGCTTGCGCCATCGAGCTTGAGAAGAGTAGAGTGTAAAATATTCATCAATGAACTATGAACAATGATTGAGAAGGAAGGGAAGAGGAGAAAATTTAGTCTTCATCTCTCATCCCTTACCCTTTGTTATTTAGTTTCGTGCAACATCATCTTCTCGTGCTGCCTTTTGAACCGCCGCCGCAACTGCAGGCGAAACTCGCTCGTCAAAGACAGAAGGAACGATATGTTCTTTATTTAAATCCTTGTGAGAAACTAGAGATGCGATCGCACTAGCAGCTTCCAAATACATTTTCGAGGTTAACGCTTTGGCGCGACAATCCAACGCCCCGCGAAAGACCCCCGGAAACGCCAAAACATTGTTAATTTGATTGGGATAATCGCTGCGTCCCGTGGCAATAACCGCCGCATCATTTTGAATTAACTCCGGTTGAATTTCCGGAATGGGATTGGCCATCGCAAAAACGATCGCCTCTTTAGCCATCGTCCTCACCATTTCCGGCGTGAGAACCCCCGGCACGCTCACCCCCACAAAAACATCGGCATCTTTCACCGCGTCGGCGAGAGTTCCCGAGGCATCTACAGCAAACTCCTGTTTTTGCGGAGTCAGATTTTCCCGTTGGCTGGAAATAATGCCCTGCGAGTCGCACATGACAAAATTTTTCGCCCCCGCTTGGCGCAAGAGACGAGCGACAGCTACTCCCGCAGCCCCCGCCCCGTTGAAAGCAATTTTCACGCTATCGATGGGCTTATCGACCAGTTTCAGGGCATTATACAAAGCCGCTAACGTCACGATCGCCGTGCCGTGTTGGTCGTCATGGAAAACGGGAATATCCAATTCTTCCCGTAACCGCTTCTCGATTTCAAAACAACGTGGGGCGCTAATATCTTCTAAGTTCACCCCACCAAAAACCGGGGAAATATTCTTTACCGTTTCGATGATTTTCTCCGTGTCTTGTGTTGCCAAACAGATCGGAAACGCATCGAGATGGGCAAACTCTTTAAACAGCATGGCCTTCCCTTCCATCACCGGGAGAGCCGCTTCGGGACCCAAATTTCCCAATCCCAAAACCGCGCTTCCATCGGACACGATCGCCACCATATTGCTTTTGACCGTTAAAGAAAAAACTTGCTCGGGATCTTCCGCGATCGCTTTAGAAATACGCCCGACCCCGGGAGTATAAGCCATAGCCAAATCTGATTGCGCCTTTAAACCAATGCGAGCGATCGTGTGAATTTTGCCCCCGCGATGCAGGTCGAAAGTGCGATCGGACACCTTCACGATCTTGATATCCGGTAAGCTCGATATCGCTTGGGTAATGTCCTCTGCATGTTCCTCGCTCGAAGCATCTACCACAAACTCCCGCAGAGAGAGCTTGCGAGTTTGTTCGACTAAACTAATTTGACCGAGATTGCCACCGCTTAAGGCGATCGCTTGGGTCACTTCTGCCAATCTTCCCGGTTCGTTAGGAATTTCGACGCGAATGGTTAGACTAAAGCTAGGATTTGGGGTTAATTGGGTCATTACCTATTTTTTCGTGAGAATGAACTCAAATTTTACCAAGTGCCGCTAGGATGCTCCGCTCTCTAGCCAACAAAATTCGATTTTGCGCGACCGCCAGAGAAATTCCGAGATTCCGTTAAAATATCTTAAAGAATTCGTTGTCTGGAACTCAGCAGCCCATTTGTCCCGTTCGTAAGGATTCTACCTATGTTTAATCGTTCCTCCTTCACAATTCTTGCTACAGTCGCTCTACTGTCTTTAGTGACAGGATGCGATACATTGAGTTCGCTCAATCCTTTTGGTGGCGGTGCAGAAGAACCACCTGCCCCAGTTCCTGTTACAACTCCAACAGGTCAAGCCCCAACACAAACCCCAGCAGGTCAAGCCCCAGCAGGTCAAGCTCCAGCACAAGCTCCGGCTGCCGCTCCCAATGTCCCTCCGTCTCAAGTTCCTTTTCGTGATGCTGTCAATAAAGCGACAGAGGCTGCGAATGCCGTCCAAACCGCTAAAACTGCCGCAGAATGGCAAAACGTGGTAACGCTTTGGCAAACGGCGATCGCTCTCATGCAGCAAGTCCCTGCCGGAGATACCAATCATGCCACCGCCCAACAAAAAGTAACGGAATACACGGGTTATCTTCAGTACGCTCAGACCAATGCCGCCACCCAAGCGGGTCAGTAGTGAAAATTTGCAACTAAAAGCAGAAGATTTTCCGAGGACAATAGAATTGAGAGACTGCTTCCACGCAATAGCTTTGGGGATTTTGAGCAATAGCAATACTCTTTCCCCAATATTTTTTTTGATAAACTGGTTATTCGGGTCAATTGTTTGTTATAGTTAGAAAGGCGACGCGGGATAGAGCAGCCTGGTAGCTCGTCGGGCTCATAACCCGAAGGTCGGTGGTTCAAATCCGCCTCCCGCCATCTCATCAAAATCCACTTTAAAACTTTGCTGAAAAATCTTATTTAAGATTTTTCAGCAAAGTTTTTAAATATTATTTCTTGAAATATTATTGTTGGGAATGTCGAGCGAGCGATCGCGATCGCTCTCAGCCCCCAATAAATTGTTAAACTCAATATAGTGCAACGCTCTAAACTCCTGTCAATAATCCATGCAACCCGTCGTCGAAATTTCCCACCTCAATCACTATTTCGGTCGGGGCTCCCTGCGAAAGCAAATTTTGTTTGATGTTCATCTTGTCTTGCGATCGGGGGATGTCGCCATCATGAAAGGTCCGTCGGGATCGGGTAAAACCACCCTACTCACCCTCATGGGAGGCTTGCGATCGCCTCAGTCGGGCAGCCTGCGGGTCTTCGGTCAAGAGTTAGTCGGAGCGGGTAAAAATCGCTTAGTGCGCGTCCGCCGCAATATTGGTTATATCTTTCAAGCTCATAACTTATTAAACTCTCTCACCGCCAGACAAAACGTGCAAATGTCTATCGAACTGCACGATCGCATTACCTCGCATCAAGCGAAAGAACGTGCCATGACCATACTGGCAGCCGTTGGCTTGGCAGACCATGTTAATTATTATCCCGCTCAACTCTCTGGCGGACAAAAACAGCGCGTTGCGATCGCACGTGCTTTAGTCAGTCATCCCAAAATGGTACTGGCTGATGAACCCACCGCCGCCCTCGATAGTAAATCCGGACGCGATGTCGTGGAGATCATGCAAAACTTAGCTCGAGAACAAGGGTGTACGATTCTTATTGTCACCCACGACAACCGCATTCTCGATGTTGCCGATCGCATCGTTCACATGGAAGATGGGCGACTTTCAGAGCAGAAAATGCTCGCAGAAGTTGCGTCTTAAATTATGGCTTGATAATAACTCTAGTAATAACCTAATTCAGCGTCGAGCCGAAGAACGACGCTTAGAAGAAGAACGCTTTGCTCCACTCGCAGGCTTACCCGAACTCTTGGGCTGGGGTCGTTTGGACGATCGCGGTGGTGGGGGGGGAACAGCGCCTTTCGCAGCATTGATACGATTGGGATTAGTCCGGAAACTAACATTACCACCATCGCCCGATTGTTCTAACACCAAAAGGGGTGTTGGTTTTGCTTTTTGGTCCCATTCCATTAAAACCACTCTGCCTTGAATCGCGGGCTGCCAATTTTCGTGATCGGCATTGGGACTTAAGAATTTTTCAATACAGTCGATAATTTGATTAATAGTACTGGAAGTCGATTGTGTGGGCAACTTCGTCATTTTCACTTGAATTCGGAATAAAATCCGCTTGACTCTTTTGCCTCGTGCCTCTGTTTCGTAAGTGACATCAAAAGTTTCATCAACTTGGCGACCGGTTGCCGCAATACCGACTTGATGTTGTGCCGTATTAGGACGCAAAGCCACACTAATTAATTGCTTAACCCGAATTTTAATTTGGTTGACGATCGCATAGTGAAACACTTCCTCATCCATTCGCAAGCGCAGATAATCGAGGTTAAATTCCCGCGAGTGAATCAAATCGGGATTTGTCTCCATTTTTTGAATAGTTTTCAGCGCCAATTTGAGTCGCTTTTGCAAATCTTGAGACTTATATTTCTCGAATTTGATATCTTTTTGGAATTTGTCGTAAACTTTGAGTTTGCCATAGACCACAACCCCAACCAACGCGAGAAACAAAACACCACTGGCAATCAGTCCAATCGGTGCGCCACCTCCAGAGCTTTGCGAGGGATTGGTTGAGGGATTTTCAGCAGTTTGTGCGAGGATAGGTTGCACGGGAAGAAATTGAGAAAACATAGCGTTTGGGGATTTGAGCAGAAATTAACGTCTAGGCTTAGAATGCCCCGAAAATGGGTTATATGATTGTTAACTTTACTTAATCGCGATTAATTCATAATGGGCTGTTCATAATTTTAGATTCTTTCTCGATAAGATCGCGTTAAGGAACTCTGAAAGCACGCTCCGAACCCTGAGAACTCCGATGATTTTCACCCTTACCTCAACTATAGCAGTCATCTTTGCGGAAGGATGAAGGATGAAAATATTGCCGGTCAATCCTGACACTTTACCCTCTAATAATGCCACCGAGCGCGATGGCCGCGGCCATCGATATGACAGAGATTGGGATATTTGGTATAGCGTCCTAATCCTCCCGGCCACCAAGGGTCGAGCAGCCAGTACAGTTGATTGCCTGTGAGATTATCACAAACAAAATCGATCGCGTCGCCGACAATATGGCGGCTGTATTTGGCCCCACCCACGGCTCGGTTGATATGAGGAGGGCGATACCAACTGGTGATAATGAAGGGGCGACCGACGCGATCGCGGGCTTGTTGGGCGAGTTGGGCAATGCGGATCATGGCCTTGAATGTGGCATCATCTGGAGGCATTCGCGTGCCGCCTTTGGTGGCTTCCGCCCAAGTAAAATTACCATTAGGAAGAATCGCGGCGGCGAGTTGGATATTGTGCCGCGTCCAGCGATCGGGGCGATCGGGGAGAATAATACGGGGTTTATCTTTTTCGTCGGCACGCTCTCGAGCAAGGCGCTTGGTATCTTCAATCAAAGAGGCAAGAGCCGCAGAGCGAGTCTTTAACCCCCGCCATAGCTGCACGATACGAATGAGGGCTTCTCGCTGTTGGTGATTTTCGCCGTAGGCACTTGGAATGCGGCGAACAAAGTTTAAGAGTTCGCGATCGAGTTGGGCGGCTACTTTTTTCAGATCCTCTCGAGACGCGGGACCGGCGGTTAATATTTCTGGGTTGATGCCCAATTGAGTAAGGGCTGAGGCGCGAGAATCCAACTGTCGCCAGAGTCGAAAACCTTCCGCGATCGCATTGCGCTGGCTGCCTTTGCCTTCGTAATAAGAGGGGATGCGCTGGATAAAATTGAGGAGGGAAGCATCAAAGACCTGTAACCCCGGATCGGGATTGGTTGCGGCTTGGAGGGAGGCGATCGCTTCTTCTCGGGTGGGTAACTGCCGCCAATACTGAGTTAAGCGCAAGAGACTCTCTCGCTGGTGGGGATAGCCGCTATAGTTAGCAGAAAGGCGCTGTACGAACTGTTTGAGGGCAACATCGAGGCGATCGTCTTGCAGTTGAGCGGCAGGGACTTTTTCATCTCGAGCGAGGGAAGCGATCGCGGCCTCGACGGTATCCAAGTGCCGCCAAATGCGAACGGCGGCAAGAAGTGCTTCGCGTTGGTGAGCCAATCCCGAATAATATTCAGCAATGCGTTCGGTGAGGGCGAGGAGTTGTTGGTCTAAATCTGCCAAATTTTGCGGGATGAAGCGACCGTCATAATCTGTAGCAATATCATTTTTATAGGCTTCTAAGAGTCGATCGCCATCGCACGGCAGAAGTTGTCCCATTGTTCCTTCTGCCAGTTGCGGCAAATATCCCCCCGCAATCACTTCAACGACGCGATCGCTATATCGTCCTTCGCTGGCATTCCACAAATCCTGATTTTGCCATTTCTGTGCCGCGAGATCGTCGGTAATCGTGCGGATGAGATTGGCCGCATACTGCACTTGTTCTGGAAAGGTATCAAAGCGATTCTCTACTGGAGGGATTGGGCGATCCGGGTCGAGGCGATCGTTGGTTGTCACCCCCAATCCCGTTTCCTCATCCTTGAGAATGGGAGCGCGATGAACGCGATAGAGTGCCGCTAAAATGGGTTTGTGGATGCCTGCCCGCTCCGCTTCAATCAAATAGTGGTAGTTGCGCCACTCCGGTGTTAGCTCCGCCATTGGTTATTACTGGTGACTGATGACTGGTGATTGGTAACTGTAATCACACGCCTAATACATTAGCTAATTTACCCGGTAACGGGAGCAAAATAATAACCAAGAGGGTTAAAGCGCAAAGACCGAGAAAATCTCGTTTGTTATCCAACTCTGTCACATCGTTTAAGGCGGGTTCGTCGGTATTGGGCATAAACAATAAAAAGATCGCCCAAATAATAAATTCCGATCGCGCAAAAGCAAAGAGGAGCATCAGTAAACGAGCAATTTGACCGATAATCGCGGCGGTACGCTGGCCGAACATGGCATGAACGATATGTCCGCCATCCAACTGACCGACGGGCATTAAATTTAAAGCGGTCACAATAACCCCTAAATAGCCCGCGATCGCCAAAGGATGTAATTGAATAGCCATACCCACTCCGAGGTTATCCCCCAAAGTGAGTTTTCCCAATAGGGCTAAAAAGAAGGAAAAACGAGGATCGAGAGCAGCAAAATGGAAAAGATTGGATTGGTCGGAAAGTTCGACGACTTGGGAAAGGGAAAGCCCCCAAATTAATAGGGGTAAAGTGACCAAAAAACCGCCGACGGGTCCGGCCAAAGCAATATCGAAGAGGGCGCGGCGATTGGGGACGGGCGATCGCATTTGTACAAATGCACCGATAGTCCCCAAGAAAAAAGGAATAGGAATGAAATAGGGCAGAGTCGTGCGAATGCGATAGTAGAGAGCGACTCCGTAATGGCTAAATTCGTGAACCCCTAACACCGCTAAAAGTGCCAGACTGTAGGGGAGTCCTTGGAGGAAGAGCATCGGCTCGGCATGGAGTTCTTCTTGAGGAATGCCCGCAAATAAAGCTCCCGCGTAAGTGGTGGTAAAAAGCGTAATGGCCAACAGGCTCAACACCAATCTCGGTTGCTTGAGGGGAATCTCGCTAGGAGGGGTTTCCCGAGATTCGGCGCGGGGGTTGGGAACGAGGGCAAAAAAGGGTTTGTTCGCTGCTCCTTCATGAAAAATCAGCAGAAAGCGATCGCCGAATTTGGCTTCAACATTTTCCCGCACGGTTTCATAAGCCTTATCCGAGTTGGATTTAAGGCGACCTCGGCAAAGAATAGCTTGGGGACGATAATCCACGGCTTGCAAGTAATAAACTCCCCAAGGAAAGCACTTACGGAGGTTTTTTTCTTCGTCGGTGGTGAGAGGACGGGGATTAGTGTCGGGTTGGGGACTTGCGGCTGGATTCTCTGGCGATGGCTTATTCTCTATAGGAGGAGGCTCGATTCGTCCTTTTTGAATCAGCCACCAATACAAAAATGGACAAGCCACGAAAGGAATCACAAGGAGAGGTAAAGGTAGAGGGCGGTCTTCCCCTAAGACAAGCATCCAAAGGGTTAGGAGTAAAGGCGGGGTCATCAAAACGAGCCACAAGAGCCAAATCGGAGTTGTCGTGATCTTGGCAACGTTTTGCTTCACGATAAAATAACTGACTATACCGAGAAAAATTAGGAGCAAAATTTCTATAGTTTCCATAAGCAAAAAAGGAGGATGGGTTACATTGAACCCCATTCCTTGACAATATTGAGTTCATTTTCTCCCCTCGGGGGACGATCGCGAATTTTGACCCATATTCAACGAGAGTGAAGGATTTTTGAGGAATTTTTGTTACTCTTGCTGGCATCGATCTCGTTTCAGCCTACCAAAATAAGCTCTACCAAAATCCTAGCAAATTCCTTGTCCGGCAAGTTTGCCAATTTATCAAGGGTATTGTGGGTTAGGTCTCTCCCCAAAAGAGAGGAAAGATTTCCCAAGAGAAAAGGAGTCAAACTTAGGTTTGACTCCTTTTCCCTCAGTTAAGATTATATTTGATGACAACTTAGAGAAAGATCGTGCCTCTCAAAGAACGGCGATCGCCGCATTTTTCCTCAAATTTTTCGCAGTGGTGGAAACTTCTACACCCAAAAGTGTTAGGGGTCGTTTTAGCAGGATTTTGGGTCAGTGTGGGAGCGATCGCGGCGGCTTGGAATGGCACTCCGGTACAATGGCTAGAACGACAGGTTCGCACGCAATTTTTTGTTTTTCGCGGTTCGATTCCTGCTCCCGATGAAATTATAATTTTAGCAATTGATGACGATTCCTTAAAAGCAGCAGAAACGTTTCAAGGCAGTGAAACGGCAGAAGAAATTACGCGACTGCTTCCTAATTTTCCTTGGCCGCGCGAAACTTATGCCCGAGGGATCGATCGCTTGATGAATGCTGGGGCAAAAACCATTTCTCTCGATTTATTATTCGATCTCCCGAGTGGTTATGGGGTAGAAGACGATCGCAAACTCCAAAAAAGTTTAGAAAAATACGCCGGACAAATTACCCTTGCGGCTGCTTATCTCGAAGTTTTTTTAGAAGAAGGTACGTCATTTCAACTCGCAGAACCCAACCTCGATTTAAAAACAGAATCTCTTTCATTAGGGTTTGCGGATTTTCTCTTAGATGCTGACGATCGCGTGCATCGTCTCGGATGGGTTTATCGAGAAAAAATTGTCCGTCCTCTCAGTCTTCCCATTCTACCTTCTTTCGCCGAAGCAACGGTAAAAAATTATCGCCAAGCTGAGAGTATTCCTCGAGGGGAAGGTCTATTTTATTGGGGCGATCGCTTTGAGAGTTTTCGCTATATTTCCTTTTGGAGAATCTTAGAAGAAAGGGAATGGCAGCGTTTGCAAGCCGAAGAAACTTTTAAAGATAAAATTGTTTTAATCGGGACAACTGCTTCAACCTTACATGATTTTAAAGCAACACCTTTTTCCTTGCAAATGCCCGGGGTAGAAATTCATGCCCATGCGATCGCGACGCTTTTAGAAAATAAAGCCATTGTGGAAATTCTACCTAATTTAAACGTGCGAGGCATACTCATTTTTATCAGTGCCAGCGCGATCGCAATTCTGCTTTGGTTCTTAAGTCAATATTCTTTACGACAATTAGCTGCAGGTATAGCGATCGCGATCGCTTGGATCGGGATTGCTTATGGACTATTTACCTATGCTCAACTCGCTATTCCCACGGCTCTCCCTGCAATTATTATTTTACTCTGTAGCAGTTCTTATTTCATTCTCACGGTGATTCATGGCAATCTCGAAAAGCTCTTTTTACAAACGACTTTGGAGCGTTATGTCGCCCAACCCGTGGCGAAAGAAATCCTCAAAAATCCTGAGAATTTCTATTCAATGGTGCAAGGAAAAAAAATCAAAGTTGCCGTTCTCTTTTCCGATATTCGCGGCTTTACCACCCTTTCCTTTTTACTCCCACCAGAAGAATTGATTGCTCAACTCAATATCTATTTTCACGAAATGGTCGAAGCGATCGTTTCTGAGGAAGGAACTCTTGATAAATTTATCGGCGATGCAGTGATGGCAGAGTTTGGTTTTCCTTTATCTCGTGGAGAAAAACAAGATGCTCTCAATGCCGTTAAAGCCGCTCTCGCCATGCGAAAAAATCTCGCAGAATTACGCAAAAGTTGGCAAGAAACCGGACGCATTCCTTTATTTAATGGCATTGGTATAAGTTATGGAGAAGCGATCGCAGGGGATATCGGCTCGTGGCGACGGCGAGAATATGCTGTCATGGGCGATACGGTTAATATTGCCAGTCGCGTTGAAAGCACGACGAAGAAACTGCAAACCGATATTTTGATTTCTGAATCTCTTTACAAAATTGTCAAAGATGAAATTGAAGCGATCGATCTCGGAGAGCATTCCTTAAAAGGAAGAGAAAGCGATCTAATTCGACTCTATAGTGTCATCGGCTTAAAAGGATGCGATCGCAGTTTTTACGACCGCGTACAAGCCGATTTAAAAAACTACTTAAAACAATCTTCTTAACCCGATGGCAAATGCGATTAAGACAACCTTTGCCAAGATAATTTTCTTCTCTCCTCATCCCAATGCCAACGTAAAAAAGAGGCCGATCGCCCCACAGAAAATCCGGGTAGCCCGATCGCTTCTCTCGTGCTTTCCGTTGCTAAAGCGATCGCCTTTTCTATTTCACAAAATCCCCAGTTCGCTAAATTTTCCACTCCTACCAATAAAGGTAAAGTCGTTCCTGAAAGCGTTCCATCGGGCAATTTTGCCGTTCCTTGCCTCACTTCAATTGTTCTTGTATCCCAAGGATAGACCCCATCGGACAAGCCTATCGGAGCCAAGGCATCACTCACTAAAAAAACGTTTTCTGCTGCCCGCAGTAAGATTTGTAATATTGTCGGACAAACATGCTGACCGTCAGCAATAAATCCGCAATAGACTCCCGATCGCGTCATCGCTTCTCCTAATAATCCCGGTTGGCGGTGATGCAGCCCGGGCATGGCATTAAACGCATGAGTGACCATCGATGCGCCGCGATCGAATGCTGCTTTGGCTTGGGATGCCGTTGCGAGGGAGTGACCCAAACTGACGGTAATTCCTTGCGATCGCAAATAAGGAATTACCGTGCCAGTTTCGTCTAATTCGGGGGCAAGGGTAACAATTTTCACCACTGAAGCAAATTCCCCTAAAACTCCCTTGACATTCTCTAAAGTCAGAGGAAGTAAATATTCGGGAGGATGCGCGCCTCGTTTTTCATAATTCAGAAAAGGTCCTTCTAAATGAACGCCTAAAATTTGAGCGCTTTCTGATGGATCTGCGAATAGAGAAGAATTCGCGATCGCGGCTAGAGATTGCTGTATCTTTTCAATAGAAGTGGTTACAATCGTGGGACAAAATCCATCGATTCCTTGTTCCCATAAATAGCGGCCAATATTTTCTAAAATAGGCAAATCTGCGGTTGTTAAGTCGGGAAAAGCGAGTCCCAAACCCCCGTTAATTTGCAGATCGACTCCTCCCAAAGACAACCAATCTCCCGCAATATCTAAGGCATTTTCCGCTACGTTTGCATCGGTCATTGCCAGAATATCTGTAATTTTCCCTGCTTGGATCGCGATCGCCTGCAAACCTTCGTAGCCGCACAAACGTGCATTGACAATCCAAGAAACGGGTTGAGGAATTAGCGATCGCATGGGTAACATTTTTTCCAAAAAATAAAATATCGAACAGTCAGAGCAAATTTCAAGAGCGTGTTAATTTCATAGGGCAAATGGGCTGCACAATTTCGACAAATCCCCATTTTTCATAAAAAGGCATCATTTCCGGCAAATAGAATAAGGCAAAATCTTTCACGTTTGCGAGTTGAGGGCGATCGAGCAGAGATTTCATTAACATTCGCCCCACGCCCTGACTCCGAGAAGAGGACTCAACGATAACATCGAAAATAAGCGCTCGATACACATAATCCGTAAGAACGCGGGCAAATGCAACTAAACGGCCGGTCTTGGAGTCACAAAAAGCAACAATCTCATCGGAATGTTTTAACATTTCTCGTACATCATCGTGCTTTCGTCCCCGAGTCCACCACTCAACTTGATACATTTGAAGAAGGTCATTAATTTGAGCATCATTAAGATGCGAGATTTCTATTAACATTCGGAGACTCTAACTTGATGAATGAGACAATCCCATTAGTTGGCATTATTATGGGCAGCGATTCCGATTTACCCACCATGCAAGCTGCGATCGCCATCTGCGAGGAATTTGCCGTTCCCCACGAAGTCGCGATCGTCTCTGCCCATCGGACTCCCGATCGCATGGTCAACTACGCGCGAGAAGCCCACCAACGAGGTCTTAAAGTGATTATTGCCGGTGCGGGGGGAGCCGCACACCTACCGGGGATGGTGGCTTCTCTGACCCCTTTACCCGTGATTGGCGTTCCGGTTGCTACGCGACATCTCCAAGGCGTTGATTCCCTCTATTCTATCGTGCAAATGCCGAGGGGAATTCCTGTCGCGACGGTGGCGATCGGGAATGCTCAAAATGCAGGCTTGCTGGCCGTACAAATTTTAGCCTCTCATCAGCCCGAACTCATCAAAAAAATTCAACAATATCGCCAAAATCTTTCCCAAACTGTCTTGGACAAACAACAAAAATTAGAACAAATTGGTTATCAAGAATATTTGCATTTAGATTGATAACAATGTTATTCGTTGATTGTTGATTTACAGCCAACAACTAATAACTAGCAATCAATATTTTGGCTTCGCTCAATGCAAGCAATAAAAACTAATATTATGTCTTATTTTCTTGTCTGTAGTCCGGATAGCAAAAACGAAAAAATTTTTAAACTAAAATGGGGAACGAATACAATTGGACGTTCTCAGAGTAATAGTATCTCGATCAAAGATAATAGTTTATCTCGCCATCATGCCGAGATCGTAATCGGTCGAAATCGCTCTATTGTTAAAGACTTAAATAGTTTGAATGGAACATTTGTTAATCAGAAAAAGATTAAACAGCAAACGCTAAAACATGGAGATTTGATTTTTTGTGGCACGATTGTGTTGAAATTTCTGGATGCGTTTGCCGAATCTGAAGACGATTTAGAGAATAATGAAGAGTTGCCCATCGTTCGTCAATTTTCTCCACAAAAAACTCAAGTTTCTATTGAAGATATATTAGACGGTACAAAATCATCATCTTCGGCTTTACGACTCAAACAAAAAGATATTAATCGCAGAGATGTTGATAAATTAAGAATTCTATTAGAAGTGAGTAAACAACTCTCTTCGCCGGAAAACCTAGATAAACTCTTAGATAAAATTCTCGCTCTTTTATTGCAAATCATGAATGTCGATCGGGCGGCAATTTTACTTCTTAATGAAGAAACGAAACAACTCGAACAAAAAGCCGTTTGTTCGAGATCGGGGCTTTCTGTTAATTATCAATTTTACAGCACTAAAATTATTAATTATGTTTGCACGCGAGGCAATGCCATCTTAACAGATGATGCTGGGGCCGATCGCCGTTTTCAAGGTTCAGACTCCATTTTAATTCAAGCAATTCGTGCTTCAATGTGCGTTCCTTTGCAAACGGGAGATACAGTTTTTGGTGTATTGTACGTGGATAATTTATCGCGATCTAAAGTATATACGGAAGAAGATTTAGAGTTTTTGAGTGCTTTAGGGACTCAAGCTGCGATCGCGATCGATAACTCTCGCTTGACGAACAAAATGCAGGAGGAAGCCATTTGGCGGGATAAAATGGAACGCTTTTTTCCTAAAGCCATTAGTCGCAAACTGCGAGAGGAAGGACACCTCGAAATTATCGATACAGAAGTGACGGCATTATTTGCCGATATTAGCGATTTTACCAAGATGTCTTCAACCATGGAACCCCGTCAAGTCATTGAAATGTTGAATGATTATTTTAATGTCATGGTTGAGGAAATTGTTTTTGCTTATGAAGGCACGTTAGAGAAGTATATTGGCGATGCTTTATTAGCGGTTTGGGGTGCGCCTTACGCTCGAGAAGATGATAGCAATCGTGCGGTTCAAGCCGCCATTGATATGCAATATGCCGTCCGTCGTCTCAATCGAGAATGGGAGGCTAAAGGCCGCCAACCCATCGCCATTCATATCGGTTTAAATACGGGACAAGTGGCAGCGGGAAATATTGGCTCGAAAAAACTCATTCAATATGCCGCGATCGGAGATACAACAAATGTCACGAGTCGCATTTGTAATGTTGCCAAATCCAATGAAATTGTTCTTTCTTATAGCACTTATACAAAACTCAAAAATCGTCCCGATTTGCCTTTAGAAAAGTTGCCTCCGGTGCAGGTTAAAGGCAAAGATAAACCCCTGCAACTTTATCGCTTGCATTGGCAGCGCATTTCTGCTGAGAAAACGATTCCTTCTTAAATTCAGTCACCCATTTTAATTCTTTTGATTATACTCCTCGTTCGTAGGAATAAATATCGCCAAACTGTGCGAATAATTCCTCAGATCGCTGAGAAAGGATCTGTAAATCTTCTGGAGCAATTGTTGTATTTAATGCTTCCATATTTTTTTGAATTTGCTGGCGATTTTCTGTCAATCCAGTAATAATTGCACTGACACCAGACTGATTTTTTAACCAATTTAACGCAACTTGTGAGACCCCGATCTGATATTTTTGAGCAACTGTATCTAATGTCAATAGCATTTCCTGTAATATACCCCAGCCTCCATGTTTGTTAATCGCATTACTATAGTAAAAACTGCGAGCGTGTTCGGAGGCTAAAGGCATTGTTTTGACATTGACAAATTGATTGGAGAGAAACCCTCCTGCGAGAGAACCATAGGCAAAAATCTCAATCCCAGCTTGCAAACAAAAGGCTTGCATAGAGGTTTCAACGCGGCGATCGATGAGACTATATTGGACTTGATTGCTCTGAATTGGGGCAATTTTTATTGCTTTTGCTAACATCGGCGTATTAAAATTGGTCACTCCCAAGCAATTGATTTTACCTTGCTCGACATACTTGTTAAATGCTTCGAAGGTTGAAGTAAAATCCAGTTGAGGATCGTGCCAGTGAATTTGCACGCAATCCAAGCGATCGCGTTGTAAATTTCGCAAGGAACTCTCAATCTTATTCTGAATTTGTTTGGGAGTGGGAATGCTATCAAAAAATACAGCTTTGGTGAAAATTTTGCAATCTTCTCTGCCTTTTAAGGATTTTCCTAAAATTCGTTCGCTGCGCCCATAAATATCTGCCGTATCAAACTTTTTAATACCCCAAGCAATATAAGTATCGATCGCCCGTTCGAGATCGATTTCTGGTGTTGCTTTCCAACTGCGATCGTCCAGTTGCCAACACCCTAAAATAAAAGCATTTGCAATGCGATCGGATTGTGGGTTCATGATAGTTTCTAATTGAGAGATGGAAAAGCAAGGAATTAAGATGGAGCAAATAAATCGAGGGGAAAATGTCCGTAAGTCCCGTTAATTTCTTCTACTTCCGATTGACAAGAAATGAGAACTCCTCGATATTCTCCTTCATAATTATCGAGATAGTGGGTCATTTTAACGGTATTAAACTTGATATAAACCGGACGATCGATAGATTCAAGAGACGCGATCGCAAAAGGCACGCGATAACCCAATGCTTCGAGATAATTGGCTAAACTTTGATAACCTATATCTGAATTATCGGCACAAACTCCAAAATTTTCCGACTCCGATCGCGCCGTCAGCCAGCGCAAGGCTTGGCGCAGTTCCTCGGCTTCACTGTCTGAAGCAGGAATTTTGGGGGTGACGCAGCTATAAGAATCCAGTAATTGGCGTGGGTCGGTCATTTCAATGAGCAATGAATAATGGGCAATGCTTTTGGCTTAAGGTTGAGGCTTGAAACCTTTTTTTGAGTTAGTTGACATTCATCGTCTTAATTATTCCCCTTCGGGGGGCGGCGATGAAAAATACAGGGAAGATTGATACAAAATCTGTTCTTGATGAGTTTCTAAAACGCAATGCGATCGCGGATAAGCCACACAAGTTACGGTATAGCCGAGGGCGACTTCTTCGGGTTTAAGGAACTTTTGCTCGCTTTGATCGACCTCACCTTCAATTAAGCGGGCAAGACAGACCGAGCATTCTCCTTGCAAGCACCCTGAAGGTAAGGAAATTCCCGCCTCATCTGCGAGATCGAGGATATATTGGTCATCCGGTACGAAAAGCGTTCGCTCTAAGCCGCGATCGCGATTAATTAAGCGAACTTGATAAATTGCCATCAAATCGACCTCAGCCCCTAAAATTCTCTCAACAAGAATAACCTCAGAACCGCTAGGATATTATTGTTCGGTTGAATCCGTCAACTGCAATCTTTCTCTAAAATCGTTATTTTTCAACTCTTATGGATTTAATTGTTCTGCAAAACATCCTCGATAATACTGCCTTTGCCGTTCTTTTTACGGCTATGCTGCTCTATTGGAGCGGTGCGGCGTTTCGCGAAATTCCCCTTCTGCCTCGTTTGGGAAGCGCAGGAATGGCGATCGCCAACCTCTGCATGGCGGCTTTGTTGGGGGCGCGTTGGTTGGAAGCTGGATATTTTCCCTTAAGCAACCTCTACGAATCTTTATTCTTCCTCGCATGGGGCATCACTGCCGTTCATTTTATCGCCGAACGCACGAGCGATTCATCCTTGACCGGCGTTTTTACTTCTCCTTTGGCAATGGGGATTACTGCCTTTGCTGCCTTGACTCTCCCCTCGGATATGCAAAACTCAGCCCCTCTCGTCCCTGCCCTCAAATCCAATTGGCTGATGATGCACGTGAGCGTCATGATGTTAAGTTATGCAACATTAATGGTGGGCGCACTCCTTGCGATCGCTTTCCTCTTCGTCACCCGAGGGCAAAACGTGCAGTTACAAGGCAGTTCTATTGGCTTGGGGGATTATCGCCTCAAAACTCCCTCTCGAGTTGAAAAAGAACCCGCAATCCTATCTGCTCCTTCTATCAGTCCTGTGACCGGTCAAACCGCCGTCCTCGAACGAATGACCACAGAACCCATCACCCCGACCCTTCTTTCACCTCAACGCCTGACTCTCGCCGAAACGTTAGATAATATTAGCTATCGCATTATCGGTTTGGGTTTTCCCTTGCTGACTATCGGCATTATTGCGGGAGGCGTTTGGGCCAACGAAGCATGGGGATCCTATTGGAGTTGGGATCCTAAAGAAACTTGGGCGTTAATTACTTGGTTGGTTTTTGCCGCTTATCTTCACGCTCGCCTCACTCGCGGTTGGCAGGGTCGAAAGCCCGCTATTTTAGCCGCTACAGGGTTCGCTGTCGTCTGGATTTGCTACCTTGGAGTTAACTTATTGGGGAAAGGATTGCATTCTTATGGTTGGTTTTTCTAGGTTGTTCGCTCCAAAATAGAATAAACTTTTAGCGAAAACAAACTAAGAAGCTCAGCGAGGCGATCGACTGACCTCGACAGCGACAGCAACACAATGATTAGTAAGGTAGGGTGAAACAACCGTGGAAAACCAATTCGAGCCACTCGATCGCGGAGAAGTTCTTTCGGTCAACGAATCCGTACAAATTCTTATCGGACACAGTACCTTTAGGGTAGACGAGCTTGCTCAAGCCCTCAAAGCGCAGTTGCTCGAACACCAAATTGGCGGGATAACTGAAGAGAAAACGGGCTGGTTTAATGCTGAAGGGGCAGAATGTCAAGTCCTGAGATACAGCGCGGGAAATTGGCAAAAAGGCAAAGTTCGTATCAGTTTTGAATTTTGTCCCAGTGACTCTAATGGATTTCCCTCCGCTAAAACTGCGGTTATTTCTCCTCCCGAAACCACTGTTGCGACGGCACAAATGGAGCTTAGAGAAGAAGCGAAACCTTCCCTCGAAAGTTTGCCAGTGGAAGCGATCGCTCTTGACGAAACCGAGGATTTTCTCGAACCCTTAGAACTTCCTCCAACAGATTCTTTTGCGGAAGAAACGGAGATGTTAGGAGAAAGTGAAAATTTCCTCGAATCTGTTGAGGTACCTCCCTCGGAGGAGAGCGATCTTGCCGAAGAATTAGCGATCGAAGAAGCGGAAGATCTGCTCGCGAATGTGGAAGAACCCGCAATGGATGAGCTAGCTGGAATTGAAGAAGAGACACCAATACTTGCACAAGAAACAGAAGATATCTGGGCTGAGAAAGAAGAGCTTTCCGAACTTGCTGGCTCTTCCTTAGTTGAAACCGAAACAGAAAAATTATGGCTCGATGAAGAAGAATCAGCAGATATTCCTCAAGATCGACTTGAGGAAGAAAATGAAGAAATTGATGTGGGTGGAGGATTAGTAGAAGATATCTTTGATGATGCTCCCGATGATGCCCTTTTTGAGGAAGAAAGTGAAGAAATTGATGTGGGTGGAGGATTAGTAGAAGATATCTTTGATGATGCTCCCGATGATTCCCTTTTTGAGGAAGAAAGTGAAGAAATTGATGCGGGTGGAGGATTAGTAGAAGATATCTTTGATGATGCTCCTGATGATGCCTCTTTTGAGGAAGAAAGTGAAGAAATTGATGCGGGTGGAGGATTAGTAGAAGATATCTTTGATGATGCTCCTGATGATGCCTCTTTTGAGGAAGAAAGTGAAGAAATTGATGTGGATGGAGGATTAGTAGAAGACATCTTTGACGATGCTCCCGATGATGCCCTTTTTGAGGAAGAAAGTGAAGAAATTGATGTGGGTGGAGGATTAGTAGAAGATATCTTTGATGATGCTCCCGATGATGCCCTTTTTGAGGAAGAAAGTGAAGAAATTGATGTGGGTGGAGGATTAGTAGAAGATATCTTTGATGGTGCTCCCGATGAAGAAGGAGAATTAGATATTTTTGCCGAAGCATCTGCAACAACTCCAACAACTGACGAAATGGATGCAGAATTGGAGTTTGGGGAAGAAAATATTTTTGCGGAATCTTTATCGACTCCAGAAAGCGAACCTGAAGTTGAAGATACATCTGATAGTATTTTTGATACCAATGCTTTTGAAGTGGAAGAACCGAGTTTAGCAGAAGATGTCTTTGCTGATGTTTCGGATGATGAATTAGACTTAGGAGATGCTTTTGGCAGCAATGATGCAATCGATATATCTGAAGCTAATAATGTGCAAGAAAACGATGAAGATTTAGGCTTTGCAGATAATGACGAGGATGAACTTTTAAGCAGTATAGATGAAGATCTTGATTGGGGAAAATCAGATGATGACGAATTAGCCTTTGACGATTCCTCAAACTCTAGCAACTCGGGAGAGGAGAATGAGAAAGAAGAAGCTGTATTTGCCGATATTTGGCAAGATATTGATGAATTCAGCTAACTCTGATTATTGATTATTCTGGAGCGATTATGAAAATTAGCAAGCAGCTTTATTTATGATGAAAATTTGGAAGTTTTACGAAAGTATATTCAGGATAGAAAAGATGTTTTCAAAACGGCAAAATCTGCGGAAAAACAGCGAGAAACTAAAAATAAACAAATAGAATTAAATTTTTAGAGTTGGTGGTGAATAATTGGACTCTATTACACGCTCGCATTCATAAAACCTTGCGAAAAAGAAAACTTTTAGCCCAAGGCGATCGCATTCTTGTTGCTGTTTCAGGAGGGCAAGATTCCCTTTGCTTGTTAAAATTACTCTTAGATTTACAACCCAAATGGCAGTGGCAACTAGCTGCAATTCACTGCGATCATAATTGGGAAACGGATGCCGGAATTAGCGATCGCGTGGCTGAAATTGCTCGCAGTTGGGATATCCCTTTATACTTAAAACAAGCTGAAGCATTGCCAGAAACGGAAGCAGCCGCGAGAAAATGGCGCTATGATGCGATCGCAGAAATTGCTAGAGAATACAATTTTCACCGCGTTACTGTGGGGCATACTCAAAGCGATCGCGCAGAAACTCTCCTCTATAATCTCATTCGCGGTGCTGGTGCCGATGGCTTGCAGGCTTTAACATGGCATCGTCTCCTCACTCCTGATATTCACCTCATTCGTCCTTTGTTGGAAGTAACGCGATCGCAAACCGGGGAATTTTGCCGAGAATTCCAGCTTCCTGTTTGGGAAGATGTTATGAATGAAAATCTCTATTATGCCCGCAACCGACTTCGCGCGAAAATCATTCCTTATTTAAAAGAACATTTTAATCCTCAAGTAGAGCAGAACATCGCACAAACTGCTGAACTTTTACGGGCAGATGTGGAATATTTAGAAGCAGAAGCTGCTAAATATTTAGAACAAGCGTTTGTTGATGCTGAAAAACCCACTCTCGATCGCCAAGTTTTGCGATCGCTTCCTCTCGCCTTACAACGAAGAATATTAAGACAATTTTTGCAGCAAAATCTCCCCGCATCTCCTAATTTTGAACAAATCGAAGCCGCCATACATTTAATTTATGCCCCGAACAAAAGCAGAACTTCAACCTTTCCGGGGGGAGTTTACCTAGAAGTTCGAGGAAATTATTTCATATCAACACAATAGTAAGGCGATGCTATTACTTTGGTTTTGTTCGTTTTTTGTATACGTCAGTTCGACGGAAAAAAGCTGGGAAAAGGAAAACACCAGACGTATGCTGAAATTAGTCAAATCAACCATCTGGTGCTATGTCTACCATTGGTCAGCCTCATTGTCTGGCTAGATTGGCAGGCGGCCACCGCGCCAGCGATCGTGGTTTTATGAGGATTCTCTGCTGTTGTGCTGAGGATGGTGATGTCTAGACAATGGGTAATGCGATCGTGAAGATTGTTCCCTTGCCAAGCTCTGAACTGCATTCGATCGAGCCACCATGCTTCTCCGTGATGATTTGATGCGCGATCGCCATCCCCAAACCGGTTCCTTTGCCAACTTCTTTGGTGGTAAACCCCTGCTCAAAAATTCGTTCGATCGTTTCCAGTTTCATTCCCAAGGCATTGTCTTGGATCTGAATTTGCACCTGTTTATCAACCACTGAAGTGGTAATTGTAATTATATTGGGATCGGCTTTAATCTCCTCGAAGGTTTTGCCTTGATTCGCCTCCTCAAAGGCATCAATGGCATTGGCCAAGATGTTCATAAACATCTGATTTAACTGACCTGGAAAACATTGCACTTCCGGTAGCTCACCATAGTTCTTGATAACTTCAACTGCTGGCCGCTTTTCATTGCCCTTGGTTCGATGTTTAAGGATTAGTATTGTACTATCAATGCCCTCATGGATATTAAATGCTGTCTTATGATCTCGATCCTGACGAGAGAAGATACGCAAACCATCACTGATATTGCGAATGCGATCCACTCCTGAATTCATCGAGTTGATAATATTGGGCAAGTCTTGCCGCACAAATTCCAAGTCAATCTCTTGAATTTCATCTTCAATATCTGCATCAGGGTTGGGCATTTTTTCTTGATACAAATCAATCAGTCCGAGTAGATCCTTTACATAGTTTTGGGCGGGTTGAATATTCCCTTTTAGGAACCCCACTGGGTTATTGATCTCATGGGCAACGCCTGCCACTAATTGACCCAGGCTCGACATTTTTTCGGACTGGACTAATTGAATTTGGGTTTGCTTGAGTTCCTCAAAGGCTTTTGTTTTGGCAAGCACCTCTTTCTCTAACTCATCAGCATCCGTAACCCGTCCAATCAGAGGACGCAACACGAAAACCAAACCAACTGTGGCGATCGTGCTGACCCCAAAGACTGCCAGACCGACAAAAATCAAATCTCGGTTCACCGCACCATACAGTTCCTTGCGCTCCATCTGCACTGCAATAGCCCAGTCCGTATTCGGCAAGGTCTCAAAGGCAATGACCTGACCGTCGTAATGTTCAATTCCCGTTGTATCTTGGGCGATCGCATCTTTGAGTATAGGAACCAAGGGTTCTGGCAGCACCTGTGAACCGTTTCGCAAGGGAAAGAACAACGCTAAGGTGTCCCCCTTCTCTTGAGCCAAGAGCATCTCGCCCGTCTCCCCCAAGCCGCTGGATTCCGCAACGAGCCTCTCCATGCCGAGCATCCTAAACACAGCAATATCCCGGCCAATCCGCTCTTGCTGCTCAGAAAAAATGGGGCTACTCACCAAGAGATGGGGGTGATTATCAATCGTGAGGGGGCCAACTGTGATGGACTCGTCCGTTTCCCCTTGGAGAATGTCTGAGAGGCCCAGAGGAGAGTCAACACCGACATGAACCAGAAGTTTGTTGGTGTGATCGAAGCGACTGACCCCCACCAATGACTTGCTTTGATCGATCGCATCCTCTAGATCGAACAAACTCAGTTCCTGCAACTCAGTCAAGCTTGCCTCGCCCTGAACGTAGTCAGAAAGTATCCGTCGGGCAAAGGTACGGCTCGTGACCTGTTCGGCAACCTGAATCTTGCCTTGCTGCACCTGTTCAGCCGCTAACGTTCGGTTACTCAGTTTAGCCTGGAGGTCTTGCTCCTGAGCTGTTTTCAGCTTGTTGTAGAAGGGAATGACACTGACCAATGCCACCACTAAACTGACGCAAAAAACTCCTGCCGTAGAATAACGGCTCAGGTTGCGTTGTAAACGGTTTGAAGAGTTTGAGGGACTGTTCACCAAGCTTGTTTAATTAAGGTTATTTCCAATCTATTCAGGGTAAACGCAACAAAATCACCCCAAAAAATTGCTATTGAGGATCATGCCATAAAAAGGAGTTCCGTGCGATTCGGACTGAAAATCCTCTTGTCAAAAGATTATTCCCTTGTAGATTCCCCATTGGTTACTAGCGATCGCCCGTATTGAAACGCGATTCACAATGAAGCGATCGCTGTAACTCCCATTATTACCTTAAGTCTGGTCACATCTTGCACGATGGGATTGATGATAACCCTCTTTTGTCACTCTGGGAAAAGCAAAATCAAAGTAAAATCCCTAAACTCAGTCAGGACATGATATTTAGCGATCGCAAACTAACAGGAACGCAAAAATTCCTCGTTTTTGCAAAAGCCTTGCTATACAGGGGTTTCAGAATTTGCTTTAGCGAAAGTGACACAAGAGGACTATACCATTTTCCCGATCCCGCTTTGGGTGGAAGGACCGCGCGAAGGTAAATGCGATCGCTTTTTTTTGCGAACCTTAACCTTCTCTAGCCCTTTGTTAACCAGAGCCAATTCGGTCTCAAAATCTTTCCCCATTTTTCCCCCACTTTTTTGTATCATCCAACAACATCCCGATGTTCCCGACGTTATTTGATGGTAGACGCAATCCTGTTTTTTCAATGGCTCGGGGCAGATTTGAACTGCCGACCTTGGGCTTATGAGTCCCCTGCTCTAACCAACTGAGCTACCGAGCCTTATTTTTTTACACCTTTGCTAGTGTAGCACAAAATTAAAACTATTACCAATTCAAGAATAAAATAAATTGCGGGTGAGAAAAACTCACCCGCAATTTATTGAAAAATAGGGAATTTCCCAAGTGCGAATTGATTAACGGTTTCTGGGTAAAAACGCCATCGGATTCGCGGCACCGCGTCCAGAGGGGTGAACTTCAAAATGAAGGTGAGGACCCGTGCTAAAGCCTGTGCTGCCCATCAGAGAAATTTTCTGACCTTGCTCGACGCGATCGCCTTTGCGAACGAGAACTTTGCTGTTATGAGCGTAACGAGTCAAGCTACCATCAGCATGACGAACATCTACCAAGTTGCCATAACCACCAGAATTCCAACCTGCTGAGACGACTTCACCCGGTGCTGCTGCATAGATAGGAGTACCTGTGGGTGCGGCAATATCGATACCCTTGTGCATCCGTCCCCAACGCGGACCGTATCCTGAAGTCAGGGTTCCGCGAGTCGGCCAGATATAGCCGTTAAACTCTTGGGGAGAATTAGGCAGGTAGCGATCGCGTTCCTCTAAAGGCGGAATTTGCGGTTCTACTGTTTGTCCGGCAGGCATTTCCAAGAGACGATTATACCCTTGTACTGGAGCCGGAGCTGTTGCCACCACGGTCGTTCCCGTTTCGCTGGAGCGTTCTGTTGCTGGGGATACAGGCAAATTGCGCTCTCGGCCGCGAGTTTGACGGCGATCTTCAACCGGAACCGTGAGAGAAGGTTGTGGCAGTAAATTGCGTTCCGTCGGCTTGGTTAAAATTGGAGCCGGTGTTGCTTCCGGAGTCGGAAGAACCGAAATCTCTCCCGGTGCGGAAGTGGAACTATCGTTGCGCTGTTGGCGATATTCTTCCCGCAGCCTCATGATGTCATCCTTCAACTCTTGAATGCGAGCATCTTCTGAGTCTGGAGAGGGAATTCGCGCTTGAGTGGTCTGAGCGATTAACGTAGGTTCGGATGCTTCAGCATAAACTACGGTTGGGGATTGATTGACCCGATCGCGGACTTCCCGAGAGCGAGGAATCTTTAATTCGCGATCGACTTGCAATAAACGAGGATCGTTAATGTCATTGCTTTGCATCAACTCGGAAACCGAGATGCCATGACTGTCGGCAACGGTTTGCAGCGTATCTCCGATACGAACGCGATAAACGGCTCCGGTCACAGCAGAGAGGCTCACGGCTGGCGTTTCTGCTTTCTGGTTGGTGTTGACCGTTGGCACGATCGCAGAGTTCGTGGATTTAACGCGAATTGAAACCTTATTAGCTTTGTCATTAGACACGATCGCTTCTCGGGGAACAACCACCGAACTTTTCCTAGCGGTAGGCGCGATCGCTTGAGGGACTTGTAATGTAGCGGTAGATTTAGATGCTTTTTTTAATTCTTTACGAGTTGGAGATTGGTTCTCCTTCTCCTTGGAAGGGTCGCTTTGAGTAGAAATGAAGGGTTTTTGACTCGCCGCTTGGAAAATATCCCCTCGAGCATTTGCCTGAGAATCTTCTCTAGAACTTTCTTGGCTAACTCCCTTACTGGCGGGAATTTTCAAAGTTTGTCCCACGGATAAGATTTCTTCAGACTCAATGGCATTAGAAGCAGCAATGGTTTTGGGAGAAATCCCATATTCCTTAGAGATATCCCAAAGCGTATCTCCTTGCTCAACTCTATGCTTGATAGTTGAAGATTTAGCAACAGAAGGGGATTGTGCTGTTTCTGTTGCTTTGTTTTGCGTTTTGGTTTCTTGTGGGGCGATCGCTACGGGAGCAGTTGCCGGAGAAACAGTTCTTGTCGGAACAGTTTTTGTTGGAATCGGAGCGTTAGCAATAGCGGCTTCTGTTGCCATTGCTTCTTTAGCTTGGCTGGGTAAGAGTACGCCAGCCGTTGCGCCCATAGAAAGGGCGGCAATTCCCAGGACTGTAGCACTAGCACGGCGTGCTGCTTCGCTGGTTTTGGTGTTTTGTGCGTGTGGGGGTATCAACAACGACCTCCTAATTGTAATGAGCGATTTGACTTTTTATTGAGGGAATGACGATAACTACGGCTGTTTTAGTAATTCCCAAAAGCGCGATCGCAATTGCTGACAGTTCGATGAATTGAGTGACCTAGGTCAGATTACTCTGCTTTTCCAAACAAGTCAACTTTGGTTTTGAGTGCAGTTGGGATGGGAGTATTGCCATAACTTACCCGATCTCAACTTTGCTATCCGGATCGAACTATTTCAGGAATAGCAAGAACCTAAGTAGCTTATGTCCTGCATAACACGAGGTTGATGATTACTCTACGCTAACTTGGCAAAAAACGACAAGTCCTAAAAAGAGGGAATATAGAAATTTCTTATTCAATTCAGTTGATTATGTATCATGCGATACTGAATTCTCTTAAATTGTTCCTCAAGCATCTCATCTCTATATGGCTTCAGACTCTACCTTTGAAGTTTCACTGAATAACCATCAAAAGATTTAATACCAAAAACAAAACACGAAACGGTGACAATTATTCTACTTAAAGGGCTTTAGGCTCATCTTTCAAAAAATCACTCAAGAATGATAAAGCAATAATAATATTTTTGATTTCAAGGCGAGTCCGCATCTACGGATCGAAGGCATCCCAGTTGTCTTCGCGCTTCAAATAAAGCGATCGCCACACTATTCGCTAAATTTAAACTCCGAACCCCTTTCTGGTTCATGGGTATATATAATATTTCATCACATTTGTCAAGAGTCTGAGGAGATAAACCTGAAGTTTCGCTGCCAAACAACAGCCAATCATTCTCGCGAAAGGCAAACTCGGTATAATTGCGATCGCCGCGAACGCTAAAACCGAGGGTGCGTCCCCCAACTGCCAAGCGGGAGGCTGCAAACCGTTCGATATCTACATGGTAATGAACATCGACATAAGGCCAGTAATCCAAACCCGCTCGTTTGAGGCGGCGATCGCTAATTTCAAAGCCGAGAGGTGCAACTAAATGAAGTTGCGTTCCCGTGGCCGCGCAGGTTCTGGCAATATTGCCCGTATTGGGAGGAATTTGGGGATGAACGAGAACGATTTTTGGCATGAGAACAGGTTAATTACTGGGAAGAAATACTTACTCGATAATCGATCGCATATTTTGCTCTGTTTGGCTGAGGCGATCGCAAGGGATGATTGATTAGTATTTGTAAAGTCTTATGACGTTAATGAAACGAATGGGATCTCTGGGTTTATAGCCAAGAAGCGAAAAATAAATAATAAAGAGAGAAAAAAGTCAAGTCTTAAACTATCAGTCTATCTTTATAGGCTAGATAAGCAAATTGTAACGATCGCTCGGTGGACGAGAGAGAATTCGAGCGATCGTCTGAACTCAAGCGGCCATTAACTGACAAAGTTTATCTTCTAATTCTCGTTCTCGCTCCTCTGCTTCTTGAATACTGCGAACGATAATTTCCCGGGGAGAAAGTCCGAGATCGCATTGAGCGAGCCATTGTTGTGCGGTATTCCCTTCTCGGAGAATTTTGCGGAGGGGAGAGAGAAAACAACTTAACCCGCGTTGTTTGGCGAGCAGGCTCGTTTCGTCGTAGAGTTCTTCAATCCAAGTTCGGGCCGAAAGGGTTCTCCCATCCTGCCAATGCTGTAATTGAGCATCCAAACTATCACGAGCGACGGCAGCTTCGTTGGCATCGACAAGATCGATGAGCTCTTCCGACCCAAAAGCTCCGGACATGAGCGGATCGAGATCGGGTTGTTCTTGCAGTTGCAGCAAGCGCACTTCGAGAAACGCCACAATGGATAATAAAGCGATCGGATCGATCACTAAATCGCAAATTCGCAGTTCGAGACGGTTGAGATCGTAAGGACGGCGATCGCCATTGGGACGGACTGATAGCCAGAGATGACGGACATTTTGCATCGTTCCGAGGGCTAATTGTTCTTCCGTCCAGCGAATATAATGAGCGTGATTCTCAAATAGGGGAACGCGAGCGGGAGTTTGAGGGAACATTCCCCACCGTGTGGAATGATAGCCCGTTCTTTTGCCATCTAAAAACGGTGAAGAGGCGCTCAACGCTAGATAGAGAGGTGCTTCGACTCGTAAAAGGCGACAGGCTTGCATTAAGGTTTCCGGATCGGAAATGCCGATATTAATATGGATACTCGCCGTAACGACTTGAGTATGGTAAGTCTTCTCTATATAAGTATGATAGGGATTGCCGGGATCGGAACGATAGAAGCAGTCCGTATCTCCAAGAGAGAGCGTGCTGCCGGGGATAATGGTGTAATCTCCCAGCGATCGCAAATAATGTCGCAAGCGTTGTCGGGGACGAACCAAAGCACAGAGCAAGCGATCGTAACAGCAATAGGGTGCTGTGGTGTATTCCACATTACGACTATCTGGCTCGCGCACGAAACCGTTTAAATTTTTGGTGATTTTGTCAGAAAGACCGACAATATCGCCTTGAGGGGAACCCGTATAGAGTTCGACTTCACAACCTTTTGATAGCAGCACGATTAAAAGTTCCTTTGTTGGTTACGGGTGATGACTTTAAAATTAATGTTAAATCAGACGGGTATCCTTAGCGACGGAGAACAAATACAAACTTTCGTCATTCCCGACCGAAACTTACCCTCGTTGACATCTCTTGCTTGAGAATTAGAGCGAAAAGCTAGAAATTGAAAGGAATTGAGACGATGCGATCGCTTGATTTTTAGCCCGCAAAATTTAATTTTACTCAGCGATCGCTCATTTTAAAACACGAGAATCTGAGGGCTTCAATCTGTTTCTAAAGTTTGAATAGTTAAAACTTGAGGGGGAGTAGAATCGGGAGGATAGAGTAAATCGACACGAACAGAACGCCTCTCTTTCGGTTGTAAATTTAAGGTCACTAAAGATTCTCCTTGCTGTCCTCGTCGCTGGACCAAGTGATAATAGCGAGTTTGCAAGACTCCTTCATCGTCGCTATATTCAACTTTTACCGTTCCTCGGAAAAAGATATTAGTCGGTAAGGGGGCAAAAAAACGCAATCCTGATGAGATTTCATCTTGCTTGATGGGAGTTTCCAGAGCAATTGCGATGGTTTGTTTGGTATGAGTAGGATTGTATAAGGGTAAATCTAAGCTGTATTGAACCCCATAATTACCGTGTGCTTTATAAGCTGTATCGGGATAGCGGGCGACGAGGGGAGCGCTCTGAATTTGTCCTGTTCCCAAAGTGCCACGATCGAGAGTACTGATACCATAAGAAAAGCGTTGACCGCGATCGGGAATTGTCAAAAAATCAACGTCAGAATTATCTGTTACTTGGGCTTTCCATTGTGACCCGATCGCAACTCCAGCCACGCGACCGTAAATGAAGGAACCTGCTTCAGAATTGGGAGGAGTAGGGGCGCGATCGCGAGGTTGAGCTAAGCTTCCCGTTTGTAATAATGTTTCCCATTCTGACAATGTTGGCGCACGTTCTTTGCCCTCTTCATCTTGAGGGGCGAACATGGCTAAACTGGCCAAATAAACGCGATCGTTACTCCGCAAGCGCATATAAGTAGAGCGTCCGTTAATCGGAGGATTAAAATCTTTAACAGGAATAGGGACATTGAGCAACAAACGGCTTTCTTTTGGAGGGACGATCGCGACAAAAGGAAACTGAATTTGATGCCATCCTCGCAATAATTCTCCCATAACGCGACTCCCCGGTCCCGCATAAATTGTGCCTTCAGGATTCTCTAAAAAAGAACCGAGATTAATAAAAGGAGCATCGGGTTGAGAGAGATAACTTGCAGCTTGTAAAATATCGATTTTAATCGCTTCATCGCTAGGATTGTGAACGAGAATTCCTAAATAAAGCGTTCTTAAATCTTCCGGGCTTGGTGCTTTGGCAACATGGTGAGCAAAAATATCAAAGCGTCCTGTTATCGGAAAATCTAAATGAGCTTGAGGGGATGTTTTTCCGAGAGCCGGAAAAGTCGAAAGTAAAATCCCCGGTTCGAGAACCAACTCGGGACTATTACTATTAAAAACTGGAATTGTATTTAAACTTCCGGGCAAAGGTCGAACGATTTGCGGGCGAACAACTTCTTGAGGAGGAGGTGGAGATAACGCAGTGGGAGTCGATGCTAATAATAGGACAGAAGAAAAAAAATCAAACATAATATAGATGAAATTTTACACAATTGCAATAATCGAACAAACCTTAAATTACAATTCTAACTTTAGGAAATCTCAGAGTGCAAATTGCAATAAAGAGCCTTTTCAGAAATTATCTATAGTTAGGTGAAACTTCTGAACAAACATTCTCAGAGTCTTGTAAATTACTTTCGATATTAGCATCGCATTGAGCCGCCAACCAAGGTAAAATAATCTGATGAAATGTTTCGGGATCTTCGTCGTGGGGACAATGGCCTGCTTTATCTAAAGGAACAAACTCTAAATTCGGATTCAACCCTAAAAAATTCTGCGACAAACTAAACGGCACCATCGGATCTTGGCGACCCCAAAGCAATAGTATGGGAATGTTTAATTCGGGCAAAAGTTCGCGAACCGATCGCGAAAAACCCGACCCTCGTACCGACGCAGAAAGGCAGCAAAACGCATCTACGGCACCATCATCCGTCGGCGGTATTGCGAGAATATCTACCAATTCATTATCTACCGCCTCTTTATGTCCGTAAGCTAAAGTGACCCAAGTGCGAATCATAGCCGGACGGCGCACGAAATAAAAAAGTGGCTTGAGAAAAAGCGGCGCAGTAAAAAATCCCTCGATCGCAAATACCAAAGCCCGAAAAGGCTTGGGAATGCTCTTTTCCCGTAAGGTTACATCCGGCAAATTTAACATCGCCAACCCCCGCACCATTTCTGGGTGTTTCGCCGCCGCCATAAAACTCACTAAAGACCCAAGGGAATTTCCCACCAAGACCACGGGTTCGCCAATAAAAGTGCGCCAAAACTCGTAAACCTGCGCCACCCAAAGTTCTGTTCCGTAAGACGCGATCGCTTTCCTCGAACCGCCAAACCCCAATAAATCTAAAGCATATACCGTCCGCTCTTTCCCCAACACGGGAATATTTTTGCGCCAATGCTCGATTGAAGCTCCAAACCCGTGAATTAAGAGCAGGGGAGTTTTGTCAGTGGAGGCTCTCAGAAAACTATAGCGCACCTGCCAACCCCGCCAAACCCAATCCCGTTGTAAGCCAATGCGATCGATCCACTGTGTTGTTGAAATCACAAGCAAAATTCATAAAAATTTACCTTTTCATTGTAAGCAGCAAATAAACGCGATCGCAAAACCCGACTGACCATCCCCCAGACCAGACAACTCCTTGACCAAATAGAAAGTTAAGTTAACAAACTAGCGCAAAACTCGAGGGGGATCGCTAAAATGGTTAGCGAACCGCTCGTTAAATCTCGAACAACCCTTTATCAACAACTATAAATCAGTACGCATACGCCTGTGAAAGACAAAAAACACCGCCGAGATCTACCTCAAATCAACGAAAGAATTCGCTATCCCAATATTCGGCTGATCGATACCGACGGCGGCCAACTCGGGATTGTCACCTCAGAAGAAGGCCGGCGACTGGCTGAAGAAAAAGAACTCGACCTCGTTCTAGTTAGTGACAAATCCGATCCCCCCGTCTGTCGGATTATGGACTACGGTAAATACAAGTTCGAGCAAGAGAAAAGAGCCAAAGAAGCCAAGAAAAAACAACACACGGCTGATGTTAAAGAAGTGAAGATGCGCTACAAAATCGAAGAACACGATTATCAAGTGCGCGTCAATAACGCTCAACGCTTCCTCAAATCGGGAGATAAAGTCAAAGCGACTGTCACCTTTAAAGGTCGAGAAATCCAACACGCCAACTTAGCCAAACAACTCCTCGATCGCATGGCCGAAGATCTCAAGGACTTTGGAGAACTACAACAGGCCCCCAAACAAGAAGGGCGTAATATGATAATGTTCCTTTCTCCAAAGAAATAGGATAGGAAATGAGGGATTGAGGACTGGCGATCGCCTCTTAACCCCAACACCCTCACCCTAAACCCTAACCCTCGACCATGAAACAGCTAAAGAGTAGTAAAGAGCGGGACGACTGGACAAAAAAACTGCTGAACGTGGTCAATCTTCGCCCAGAAGAAGGCGAGAGAACCTTGTTCATGTTGATTGCCTACACGATTACCTCCATCGGGTTATTGTGGCTGGAACAAAGCACGATCGCTTTATTCCTCGAACGTTTTGGGGCAGAAGGCTTACCCATCATCTACATTGCCAGCGCCCTCATGGGGTCGGGGTTAGGAATCCTCTATTCTTGGCTGCAAAATAATTTCCCCCTCAAACGGGTCTTTCTCGTAGTTGCCCTCTTGATGGCGGCTCCTCTGATTATCTTTCGCGTGGGTTTAGAACTGGGAACAATTAACAGTTTTATCGTCCTCGCGACGATTTTTGTTCTCCGGTTGTGGCTGGATGCAGAAGAAATTCTCAACGATCTAAACTCCCAAGTTGCCGCCAACCAACTCTTTAATATTCGCGAAATTAAACGCACCTATCCGATTATTTCCAGTGGATTATTAATTGGAGATGTCGTTTCCGGCTTTTCTTTGCCGGTCTTGGTCTTCCTCATCGGTTTAAAAAATGTTATTATCCTCGCTTCCATTGGGCTATTGGGTGGCGGACTGACTCTCCTTTACCTTGCCAATCGCTACAAACAAGCCTTTCCCGATACCCCCGTGCGAGAATTGGATGAGTTGGAATCTGCCTATACCTCCAAACGGATGAGCAGCACTCTCCGCCGTTATATTATTCCTCTCTTTGCATTCTTTATTTTGGGAGAACTGCTCTTTCTCCTCGTAGAATTTCAATATCTTGGGGAACTCGAACGAGTTTATCCGACAACGGAAGAAATGGCCGGATTTTTAGGACTATTTTCCGGGATTTTAGGAATCTGCGAACTGGCAACCCAATGGTTTGTTTCCAGTCGAGCAGTGGAACGATTGGGGGTCTTTGTGGCGGCAATGTTTTTGCCCGTTTCTCTCTCGGTTTTGGGCTTCTGTACCATTCTTTTTGATATTACTAATGTCGGCGGTTTAAATCTGAATAGCGCTCAAATTCTCTTTTTTGGCATCATTGTCATTCGCTTTTTTGATGAATTATTGCGCTACACCCTCATTGCGGGAATTGAACCCTTTCTCTTTCAACCTCTCCCCGCCGAAATTCGCAGTTCGATTCAAACTCAAGTTCAAGGAATCGCCGAACCCCTGACCACAGGACTCACAGGCATCGGAATTATTACAATCGTCTGGTTTCTCGGGCAAATATTGGGGGGATGGGAAGAAGAAACTGCACGACAAGCGCAAGGCGGGGTGTTTGTCATGGCGATCGTGGCCTTTTCCATCGTTTGGGCTTTAAGTGCCTTACTGTTGCGGCAAAGTTACATTACTTTACTGGTTCAGTCGGCAGAACAGGGACGTTTGGGATTTGGTAGCGTTGACTTAAAAGCCTTTAAACGCGCCATTATTGAATCTTTGGATGGGAAAACGACGGAGGATGATAAGCGATCGTGCATCCAATTGTTAGAACGCATCGATTTGCCCAATGCTGGGGAAATTCTTGCACCGCGCCTTGCTAATCTCTCTCCCGATTTACAGCGCCAGTCGATGGAAGCGATGATCGAATATCCCAATCAGGTTTATTTAAAAGACGTTCAGCGCTTGATTCAAACCCGTCCGGATTTGGAGGTGCTGGCGCTATCTTTGCGTTATGTTTGGCTTTCGCAACCTCAATTAGATACCCATACCTTGAAGCCTTACTTAAATCAAAGAGTGGATCCGATGGTACGAGGGACGGCGACGGGATTGATTTTGAATCGAGGCTCTGAGGACGATCGCACCACTGCGATCGCAACATTGGAAAAAATGCTCACTTCCGAACGAGAACGAGAGCGAATTATTGGGGTACAAGCCTTGCAAGCCACCGATCGCGATGACAATTTAACGCAATCTTATCTGCCTCAATTATTACAAGACGACTCGGCAAAGGTGCGCTGTACTTTATTAACAGCGATCGCTAAGAAACGCTTGGAAAATTTTTATCCCTCCTTGTTAAAAGGATTGTATTATCGTTCCACTCGCGAGGCCGCGAAAAAATCTCTGATTGCCTTGGGTGATGAAGCCCTACCCATGCTGACGATTTTGGCAGAAGATGTCCGCAAACCGGATTATATTCGCCTTCAGGCTTGGAGTGCCATGTCGGAAATTGGCAGTGAAGTGGCACTCAAAACTCTAGTCCAGCAATTATTAACCAGTTGGGGAACCAGTCGGCGTAATTTATTGCGGGTGGTTTTGAAAATTCCCGGCGATCGCGGTATTGAGATGGTATTGGATCAATTGGGGCGATCGGGAGTTGAAGAGTTGATGCAGCAAGAGTTATTGCTATTGGGACAAATGTTCGCCGCAGAGATGGATTTACACGATGAGGCCGTATCGGGACTCGAGGCGGATTTATTGCGGAGTGCGATCGTGGGATTGCAGTCCGATATTACCGATCGCTGTTTCTTAATTATGAAACTGCTTTATCCGTTTAGTTCCATTCAAGCAGCGATTTTGAATTTAGATTCCGATTCAGAAGTGAGCGTGGCTTTAGGGTTGGAAATTCTCGATAATACCGTCGATTTACCGCAAAAACAAATCCTCCTGCGAGTCTTGGAAAAACAGCGTCCGACGGCGGATCGCCTTGCCGATATGGAAGAGATGGTACCTTACGAACCGATGAACCCGAGCGATCGCACTCGTCGCCTTCTGGATCTGCGTCATTTTCTCTCGGATTGGACATTGGCCTGTTGTTTCCATTTGGCGAGAAAACAGCGTTGGGGGGTAACGCGAGAGGCCGCTTTGGTGGGATTGCGCCATCCGAGTAGTTTTGTGAGAGAGGCAGTTTTGACCTATCTGAAAGTTGCCAGTCCGAGGACTTGTTATGAATTACTGCCAGTTTTAAAAGACGATCCCGATCCTTTAGTTGCAGCACAAGTAGATAGTTTGAAAAATGAATTTACTCAACGCAAAACCAAGCAAAAACCTTTGCAAGTTAGAACTCAAACTTAGATTGGCCAACTCTGTTAATTTTATCGCTCAGTACTGAAGACAATGAGAAAAAACTGCGGTCAATACACTTGAGTTAAATCGGAAAAAAGACGAAATGAAAATAGTTTTAGCGCTAAATTTAGAGCAAAGTTTGAGAATTTACCCGAACGAGCAGTTTTTTCCCGATCTCTGCTATGGTAAATATTGGTTTTTTCGTTCTTGGTTTGCTCTAACGTGAACAATCCAATCTATAAATGGGAATATATTGTCATTCAGGAAACTATCTTTCCTCTCAATCCTTTGAGAATTACGGTGGAGTCTGAAGACAAAGCATTGGCAGACATTCTGCAAGGTAAATCGATTCTCGAAACCCTCAACTATCTCGGAGAACAAGGTTGGGAGTTGGTTACGGTTACGACGGGACTGGAGAAAAATTCGCAAATTTTTTATTTCAAACGACCGATCGCCTATCTTTCTAAATAGATGCTTTGATAATTTATGCCCAGTCTTTATATTGCGATTACCAATCACGGCTTCGGCCATGCCACTCGTGCCGCTTCCGTTGCTGGAATGGTCAAAAAACTCAATCCAGACATTTTACTCATCCTTGTGACAACTGCACCGCGATGGTTGCTCGAGGCTTATATTGAAGGGGATTTTATTCACCGTCCTCGTGCTTTAGATGTCGGGGTCATTCAAGCCGATAGCCTGACGATGGACAAGCAGGCAACCTTGACTAAATTAGAGGAAATTCGCGCCGCCCAACAGCGTATTATTGCTGGAGAAGTTAATTTTATTCAAACTAATCGCATTGGCTTAATTTTAGGGGATATTCCTCCTCTCGCCGCTCCGATCGCCAAAGCTGCGAGGATTCCCTGCTGGATGATGAGCAATTTTGGTTGGGATTTTATTTATCGGGACTGGGGAGAAGAATTTGCGGAAATTGCAGCTTGGATCGGGGATTGTTTTGCTCAGTGCGATCGCCTTTTTCGCCTCCCTCTACATGAACCAATGTCAGCATTTCCTCATATTACCGATGTGGGCTTAACAGGAGGTGTTCCGCGTTTTTCGGAAGCAGAAATCAGAGAGAAATTTGCCCTCATCCAACCCCGAGAAAGGATCGTTCTCCTAACATTTGGCGGCTTGGGACTGGAAAAAATTCCTTATGAGAAAGTGAAAGAGTTTCCAGACTGGCAGTTTATTACCTTCGATCGCACCGCGCCAGATTTTGCTAATTTAATTAAAGTTCGCGATCGCCTCTATCGTCCGGTAGATTTTATGCCTTTTTGCGATCGCATCGTCTCCAAACCGGGTTTTAGCACCTTTTCCGAGGCATTACGCTTAAATGTACCCATTTCCTCGTTAACGCGAGAAGGATTTGCAGAAGCCTCATTATTAGAAGCTGGACTGAAAAATTACGGACAGCATCAAATTATTTCCCCCGATCGCTTTTTTCCAGGAGACTGGGAATTTCTCCAGCGATCGCCAGAGCCTCCTCAGCAAGCAACTCCTTTGGCAACTGACGGCACAGAAACGATTGCACGGGCGATCGTTGATTATTTCAATCTATGATGCCAAAAAATCCGGTTATTAAACAAGGGTCAGTTGGCGTGCCAATTGCAGAAATTCAATAGTTTCTTGAATAACAGGAGCTTGGCGTAAAATCTTGATATCTTCATCTTTTAAGGCACCAACTAAATCGATACGACCCTGAAATTCTCGGGATTGGGAAAGTAATTGTTCTAGGACTTTTTTGGGTTGAAGTTTTGCTGATTCTATTATATTATTGGGAATTTCACAATCAAACAAACGGGCAAGAATAGCAGGATCGTGAAATAAAATACATTCCATTTCCGGTTCTGCGAGAATCACTTTAATGGGAATATCTATCGCTAAAATTTCCACAATTTCTTGAATATCTCGACGGCGATATTCAATTAGTTCTGGTATAGTAGAGTCCGCATCAGCAACAATAACAGTAGGAATTTGCCGACGAACAACAACAGAACGAGCAAAAGACTTTAAACCAGATGTTTTACCTGCAGCAAATAATCCCACCTCATTGAGCAAATCTTGAGGAATCAAATTGCGAAGTAAATGTTCATCAAAAGCACACTCAGTAACAATATAAGCATTCATGGATTATCCCCTCTTCTAAAGTCAAAATCTGGTATCCCCTCTTCCACACAAGCACGATATTTACTTGTTAAGAATTCGCACATTTTTTCTTGCTCTAGTGCATATTTTATTTCTTCTCCATTCCAGAGAAGAATCGTGGGTCGAGCAGAAAAAGTGACCAATGTACGAGCGGGATTAGTAAAATCAGTTCGACTAAAAACTAAACCTATCGTACTTGTGGGACGACGTGAAAGCTGGCTGCGAAGTTTGGCAATCGGCTCAATATCGATATCTTTGGCCCAATCTTTACTTTCAACTATACAAGAAAGTCCACTACAGTAAACAGCCCCATCAATTTGTTCGATGTTTTCATCAAAAAGTCGCACGCGATAAGGATATCTAACAGTTGCTCCATCAAGCTGAAAAGCTCGTAAAACCAAATGCTCAAAGGCTTTTCCGGGTTCCCAGCTTGGTGTTGTATTGCCTTGCTCGATATTTTCCTAGAGCGATCGCAATTCCTCCCATCCTAAAGCCTCTATCCTTCGTTGATATTCTGTTGCTGTTGCCATTAATACTTTTTAACTCAGCTATATTAACGTCCTAAAGCGTGTAGAGAATTAATCGCTTCCGCACACTTTTCTGTGACTGCTTGTAGTTCATCTCGTTTGCTCGAATTTGGTGGCGCGATCGCTTGACCAATTCGCACTGTGATGGGAACAAGATGAGGCAGTGAAGAGCCTTTTTGTAATATCTTTTCCGTTCCCCATAAACTTACGGGAAGAATAGGAACTTTTGCCTTGGCTGCAATCATTGCTGCTCCTAATTTCGGCTCATCGATCTGTCCATCTGACGTGCGCGTTCCTTGTAAAAAGATACCCACTGCCCAACCTTCATTTAAACAAGAAAGAGCGGCTTTAATGGCACTGCGATCGGCAGAAGAACGTTTGACGGGATATGCCCCATATAATTCTATCGCTTGTTTTAAAACCGGAACTTTAAATAACTCTTCTTTGGCCATAAATGCCACGGGACGACTGACACAATTTGCGACTAATGGCGGGTCAAAATTGCTGGCATGATTGCTGGCAATGACTAAAGACCCATCTTGGGGAACATTTTCTACACCATAGATCCGTCCGCGAAAATAACCGTGAAGCATCGGACTCACGATCGACCATTTAAACAGGTGATAAAAAAATAAGTTTTTCTTCGGCTCGCGCATTTCAGTTATCAGTTATCAGTGAACGGTTATCAGTGAACAGGCTATTTATTCTTCCTCTTTATTGATTCCTAATGCCGATCGCAGAAAGGAAACGAGGGAATTTTGTGCGTCGGTTAGTTTTTCTAAAAAGGGTTGTTGGTTTTGGATGAATGCTCTAGCGCAATTGCGTCCGGGCATTCCAGAAATTCCCCCTCCGGGATGGGTTCCCGCACCGGTTAAAAATAATCCTTCAATGGGGGTTTTATAATCAGCTAATTCGGGTAAGGGACGGAAGAAAACCATGCGATCTAGGGTCATGTCGATATGATAAGGATTGCCTTGGGAGAGTCCCAAACGTTGCTCGAGTTCTGGCGGACTTTCAAGACGACGGGCAATAACCGATCGCGGAATATTGGGAGCATAGGTGGCTAATTTATCTAAAACGCGATCGCACATTTCTTCTTTTAATTCTTCCGTCCATCCCGTTCCTTTTAACCCGATTCCTTCATGTTGGGCGATTTGATAGGGAACGAAACATTCAACCCATAACGTATGTTTGCCTTCTGGTGCCAAACTGGGATCGAGTACCGTGGGACAGACGACGTATAAAACCGGATCCGAGGGAATTTCCCCAAAAGAACAGAAAGCGTGTGCCTTTTCAACGTGATTCACCGAGTCGGCAATTAAAATCGAACCCATTAGCGCTTCCTCGGGGCGATCGCGGGCGATAAATTGCGGTGCTTCGGAAAGAGCTAAATCGATTTTGAAAACGCTTTCATTATTGTTGACAATTCGCCGCTTTAATGTATTCCGTAACTTCGGGGCTGCACAATCCACATCAACGCGATCGCACAGTTCCAAAAATAAGCGACGGGCATCAATATTAGAAATTACACCCGCATTGGCGCGATATTCTTTGCCGTTATTAACGCGCACCCCGATCGCCTTGCCTTCATTATTGACTAAAACCCGCTCCACCCGTTGTTCTGTAAGGATTTTACCTCCCTTCTCCTCCACCCGCTTCACCAGGGTTGCAACGAGCGCTCCCGTCCCTCCTCGCGGTCGAAATAACCCCGGATCGTGGCGCATCGCCATCCGCATCGCCCCGATCGCAATACCTTTTTGGGAAGGAGGTGCGCCAATTTGGGCGGCGAGACAAGCAAGGGGAGCTTTGACGGTTTCGCTGTCAAACCATTCATTGAGGAGATCCGTCGGAGAAGTAACGAGATTGTGCAGAAAATCGAGAACTTTAGGACGAGAGCCGAAAATTTTCCATAAATCTTGCCAATTTTCGCGATCGTAGTTTTTGGCAATATCGAGGAGTGCCATCGGAGAAGCATTAAAAATTGGCGCGAGGGCTCCGTTTAAATGCTGCCAGTATTCGATAAATTCAACGTATTTGCGGGCATCGCGATCGCTGTAGCGGGCAATTTCTTGACGAGTGCGCTCTACCGATCGCCAAGCGAGAAAATTGGTTCCGTCGGGGAGAGGACAAAATAACACTGGATCGCAGGGTAAATACTCCAACCCGTATTTGTTGAGTTCCAATTCTTGCACTACCGGACCGAGATGGATGGTTTCGTGGTCGATGGCGCAGAGGTCGAATTTAAAGCCCGGTGCAGCTTGAGGGAGCGCTTCTTCTGTGGTGGCGGCTCCTCCGGGTAGCGATCGCGCCTCTAAGAGCAAAACGCTGTAACCCGCTTCGAGCAAATAGGCCGCACAAACCAAGCCATTGTGACCGGCACCGATGACGATGACATCATAAGCATCCATTTGCCTCCCTCCTCCTCCAAATCCGTGACCTCCAATCCTAGAATATAACGAGATTGGGTTTTCCCGTGACGAATTGCGATCGGGTGATTATGATTGAGAAGTTGCCCTGACATCCACTAAAGTTGCTAAAATAGCGCCAATGCCAGTTAAATAGGAGAAGCTCACCTGTTCTCTCGTTCCGATCGCAACCGGAATCTTAAGCAGCACGGAATGTTATTCCCTCTCATTCAATTTTGAATTGCGTTAACCAAAACATAGAAAGTATGAGTTCCACCAATACAAAAATTAAAATTATCAAACCGGCTGGGATTTTAGATGGAACCAAGGCCAGCGAATTTCGCCAAGAGATCGGTGAAAGCGTCAAGAATGGTGCTGAAACGATTTTAATCGATTTCAAAGATGTGACATTTATGGATAGTTCGGGGCTGGGTGCTTTAGTTCTCGCCCTCAAAACCGTGCGTGCGGCTCACGCATCCCTTTGTATTTGCTCGATTAACGAACAGATTTCTATGCTATTTGAGTTAACAAGCATGGATCGCGTTTTTAATATTTTTCCCAATCGCGAGGAGTTTGAAGCAAAACATCCTAACTCGTAGAGTAAAACGAATTAGGGAACATATCGATCGAGTTTAAATTAAAAAGAGTCAAGTTCAGATCTCGTCTGGGTTTGACTCTTTATTTTGACTTCAATATTTTGACTTCAATTAGCGATCGCCAACGACTAAAGCATCAGGATTTTGGCTACGATTGCGATTGTAGAGTAGTTCGGCTTTAGTTGCCTCATCAAGTTGAAAAATATCTTGTTCCACAATCATCGCCGTTTTAGTGGATCCCCCAATTGCTGCCTCACAAGGTAATTCTCCGAGGGGTGCAACGTATAACCAAGAATTTTGAGCGACATTACAAGCGACAACTCCTTGTAAATCTTCCGCATTCCCAATTTTTTTCATTTCCTCAGCAGAAGCCGTTTGGGTTAATAGTGCCATGCCAACTAAAGAAAAGAGACCGGTTTGGAAAAGATTGCGGGTAATGCGGTTGAATTTCATGGTTTTCTCCTTTGACGCTTGCTCGTTTCTCGTGTATGCTTGGGGAGCTTTTGCTTTCCACACTCTCAGTATCGGCTTTTCTTTAAAAATGAGATACGATCGCTATCTCGAACCCGTGTGAAACCGATCTCAAATTGAGGCGATCGCATACCCCATCCCGTGACGATCGCGATCGTGGAAAATTAAGCAAGAATCCCCATATCCTTCCTTAACCCGTACCAACTGCCCGTAAGGTAATGGTTTGACAGCGTTCAGAATAGATTTGAATCACGCGATCGCCTGGATAAACTTCCAAGCACTCTTCAAATAAATGCCCTGCCTCCTCGACAAAGCCCATAAAATAGAGGAATAAGCCTTGCTCGAACTGGGTTTTCGTTTCTAATTTTGCATCTTGAATTTCTACTGGATCGCTATTAAACACTTCAAAGACCGAGATCGGATCGACTCGAGGCTCCGTTTCAAAACGATGGATCAAGCGAATGCGATACCCTTCCGTTTGAGACAGTTGCAAAAAAGTGCGATGGGTCATGAGTAAAGGTGTTTCATATACTTGCGTTAGCGCTTCAACCCGTGCGGCGGTATATTGGGTATCCTTAACAATGTGGGGAAGCGAGCGAGTTTGGCGATCGCCTGACTCTGCGAGCAATGTTCCCGTATCCAGTCCGATGCCCATTTTTGAGTAAAGCGTATTCGTTTTAACATAGACGCTCCCGGCAAAACATTCGAGCATCGAAAGGGCCGCATCTAAAGATTTATCCACTTCCTCCGCAAATAACCCGACGATCGCATCCCCCACCGATGGCGCAATAATTCCCCCCCAACGCGCGATCGCCTCTTCGAGTTCGGGGACGTAGCGATCGTCGAACTCGGCGCTCATATCGTAAATTTTGGCAAACAGAACGGACATTTTTTTAGTTATTTTTACGGATGCACTCTGAATAGCCACATTTTAAGCGGGTTAAAAGTCAAAAGTCAAAAGTTTAAATCAAACATTTGTCAAGAGTTTTAAACTTTCTGGAAATAATTTGTAAACTGGGAACAGATAGCCACCTTTTTCGGCAAAATGGAGAAAATTTCAGAACATTTAACTGTTATTTATTGGGACTTCTCACCATGAAACCGAGTCGGTATTCTCTTTCGATCGCTTCGGGTATTCTCTTTTCGACTGTTGCGATATTTGCTCAAACACTCCCTTTTTCAGCCGCGATCGCTACAGAAATCGAAGGCAGAAGAGATGATAATGCTCAATTTTCAGACTCGTTGGATTTATCCTTGTTTCTTGAGGAAGAGGCGATCGCAGATTCTCCTTTAGAAAGAGAATTTTGGTCAGAAGCGTTATGGGTTGTAGAAGGAGAAAACAATTTCTCCCTCGAAGTTGTTCAAACTCTGACGGAAACAGAATCAGAACCTGTTTCAAGTTCAGAAAGTGAGGAGATTAACGAGAAAACTGAGAAAGAAATAGAAGAACTGGAAACAGAACCAGAAAGCGAAGAAGAAGAGAAAGTTTTAGAGATTAGTGAAGAAGAACGGGCAAATATTGAAATTCTAGCAACGGGCGATCGCTTATTTCTGGCGGGAGACATTCCCGCCGCCGTCGAACGCTATCGAGAGGTGAAAGCACCTTTTCAACGCGAAGAGAACTATGTTCCTTTAGAAAGCGCTTTTGATGATGAAGCGCAACTCTCTCCGGCTGGGGGAGTGTATTGGCGCATCCATCAAGAAGGATTAGAATCGGGTTTGAGTAGTAAGATTTTTGCCCCGGCGGGTCTATTGATAGAAGAACAGCCCGGCTTTATTCCGGGTTATTTAAGTTATGCCGATGCTTTGATCGATCGCGATCGCCTTGATGATGCGATCGATATTCTCTCCAAGGGGGCAGTACGCTACCCGGGAGAAGCTGAATTAATTGCCGCTACGGTAACGGCAGAAGAACAAGCCGAGAACTGGTTAAACGCTTCATTAACCGCGCGACAGTTTGCCATATTTAATCCCGATCATCCTCGCGCTGAAGAGTTCTTGTTGTTAGCTGAGGAGAATTGGGGGGAATATCAGGGAGAATTGCGAAGCCGCATTACCAAAAATACAATTTTAAACTTAGTAACGGGGGCGGCGGGTTTCATCTTCACGGGGAATTTGGGCGCACCTATTTCTGCATTGCAAATGACGGCAATTTTATTGCAGGGAGAAGATGCCACGGGAGATATTTTTGCTCGTCGTGTCGTCGATCGCGCTCCCATGTTGTGGGATGAGGAGGTTGTGGAGTACGTGCGCGAGGTGGGCTATAAGTTAGCGAGTACGGCGGGGCGGGATGAGTTTAATTATGAATTTTACGTGATTATGGACGAGAATTTGAATGCGTTTGCACTACCCGGCGGCAAAATTTTCGTCCATGCTGGCGCGATCGTGCATACGCATTCCGAGGCAGAATTTGCCGGGCTATTGGCGCACGAGATTTCTCATGCGGTCATGTCTCATGGGTTTGAGTTAGCCACGAGAGGGAGCTTAATGGCGAGTATTACGGGCTATATTCCCTTTGTCGGCGGCATTACGACAAATTTAATCGTTTTTAGTTATAGTCGCGATATGGAGCGCCAAGCGGATGCTCTGGGGACGCGCATTTTGGCTGGAAGTGGCTATGCGGCCGATGGGATGCGAAATTTAATGGTCACTCTTGACGATCGCGATCGCCCGACTCCCCCGGAATGGCTGTCCACTCACCCGGATACCGATGAACGAGTTCGCAATTTAGAAGGAATCATTCTTGAAAATGATTATAATCGTTATTCTTTTGAAGGAGTCGAACGACATACACAAATGCGAGAACGGGTGGCAGAGTTGTTAGAGGAATATAAAGCCAACCCAGAAGAGGATTCAGAGGAGTAAATTTGCTTTTAAAATTAAGGCGAATTCACACTAATCAAGCGATCTTCGGGTAGGTGTCCGTAAAATTTGCCGCCATCTGTTAAAACCCCCACCATGCGTAAGGGATAATCGGGATGAATATCGAGATCGCGCCAAGGAATTGCCAATTCCAAACATTGATTTAAGGCCATATAAGCGGTACACTTGCGCCTCTGCCATTGGTTATATTCTCCGGCTTCATCCAACCAAATTTCCCGCGATCGCAAGTTAACCCCGAGATGATGGTGAAATCCATAATTTAACGGGTTAATATCTGGCAATTCCGGTAACGGTGCCGGGTTGTTGCACATCAAGATACCGGGATAAAACCAGAGTAAATGTAACTCAGAGGGTAATTCTTTAAAAACATCGAGTCCCGCTTTAAAATCCAAGCGCAGATAAAAATTCAGGTGATCCAAACCGTAAAATAAACGCTGAACCTTGCTGCTTTGGTGCATGGTTCCCCTTGCCCCCCCGACTTCTACCAGTCCGGCTTTATCCCAATCTTGTTCGTCTCCAAACCCATCAATAAAAGGATGAATAAAGCTACTGGGGACGCGATCGCCGTGAATGTCGTGGCGTTCTACTTCCTCTTTTAAAGGTTCGGGAATGGGTTCTCCCAAGGCGGTATATAACTCCATTAAATGTTCCCGAAACAGGCGATCGAACATGGCATCTTGGTTGGAAGAATGTCCCTCCCCAAACCACCAAAACCAATCGGATCCCTCGGCAGCATATAACGCTTCCCATGCTTTCGGGTTCTTCTCCTCCGTTGCTTCTGGGTGCTTGTCTAGGGTTTTCCTTGCCTCGTAAAGTAAATCCCAAGCGCGATTTTTCACCGGATCTCCGATCCAAGTGGTAAAACTGCCATCAACCCAAGAGCCGCTATGGAGCTTTTCTAAGGGGATGGTTTGCGTGGGGGGGAATTTGGTCAAAAATTCTGAAACCGTGACTAATTCGAGATTTTTATCGCGGTTGAGGTGTTGATAGAGACAGTCGAGGAAGGGTAAGCCATCTTGCTGATAAAATTCCCAACAGTTTTCCCCATCTAAAGCGATCGTGACTAACCAAGGTTCATGGGAGTCGGAGTCGCGAGAGTTGGCGATCGCTTGCAAATGTCCGATTAAATCCTTCGCGGCTGCTTGAGGGGACATAGCACCATAAGTAAACCCGATCAAATCCGATAAGCGGTGATCTCGAAATGCGATCGCCACATCTCCATAAGGGGTTTCCAAACGATAGGGACGATATAAGACTTCGGGATCGTATAAATTTCCTCTCTCATCTCGATGGAAAAAGCGATCGAGACTCCATCCCAAGACGGCCTCGTCGGAACAAATCCACTTAAATCCCTCTTTGGCAATGTAAGGTAAAATCGCTGGACTGACCGACTGTTCCGACGGCCACAAGCCTCGCGGATTTCTCACAAATCGCTCTCGATACATCTCTTTCGCTTTACGGAGATGCCGAGGGATATCTTCAGGCCATTGAAAGCGATTTTTCGGTAAGGCCATATTCGGCACCGCCACCCGTCCCGCATGAGTATCGGCGAGGAGGGGTAAAATGGGGTGGGTGTAGGGAGTCGTCGTCACCTCCAACTGTCCGGCTTCCTGCATTTCTCGATGCTTGGGAATAATATTGCCAAGAATTTCCCGTTGTTTGCGATAAATTCCTTGCCGATCTTCTAACGTAAAATCTTTCCCTTTTCGCAACCATCCAGCAATTTGCGGATCGTCCCAAAACAAGGGATCGATCCAAGCTAAATTATGCCATGCCAACAGATCCCCATAATCCTGTGCTTGCCAATGTTCCCAACACCAAGTTGTCCCTTTTTCCCTGCGTTGATGATAGAGTTGCGCGTAACGAGGATGAGGATCGATGAGGGTGTGATGATTACCATCAAAGAAATGATCGATAATAAAGTGTTTTTGCTCTCGATTGAGTTGCGTTTCGGCAGTTAAAGCGACGGCGAGATAGGGATCGATCGCTTTTCCGGCAATGTAATCTTCAATCTGTAAAATCAGAGAAGGAACGAGATTAACCGTTTGATGAAGCTGGGGATACCTTTCGAGAATAAGAATTAGATCTAAATAATCTTTTGTTCCGTGTAACCTAACCCACGGGAGATGATAATCTCCATCTGTAGATTTGTAGAGAGGTTGGTGTTGATGCCAGATAAATGCAACGTAGAGGGGATGAGACACGATCGCAAAGAGGGAGTGCAGTAAAGATGACCGAAGTATAATTCAGATCGGTTTTTAAATATAACCCGATTTTTCGGTTTTAAATCTGTATTTTTCCTTTGCGATCGCTAACATTTCCCGAAAGAATTGGGTTTATATAATTTGTTCGACTTCTACGACTTCGGGAATTTTTTCCCGCAAGCGACGTTCGATCCCCATTTTGAGTGTCATTGTTGAACTGGGACAAGAACCACAGGCACCTTGCAGGCGCAGTTTGACGATCGGCCCGTCAATATCGACCAATTCAACATTGCCGCCATCTGCCATCAGATAAGGGCGCATCTCGTCGAGAACAGTCTCAACGTTTTCATCGGTTAATGCTAGGGTTGACATAGTTTGTTTCTTTCGCATTGCAACAACTTCTTTTATCCTAGCGCTAGAATCCCTCAATCGGGGAAGAGAATTCCGGCGATCGCTGCGCTAATTTTTTCAAGAAGATAAAAGAGCGATTTTTATCTATCTCTGGGTATATTTTTTTAAAGCAGAGTTCCGACAAGAGAACAAAACAATACCGGGAATTATCTCGGGAGTTCTAGTTTATGCTTCTAACAATGCGACAGATTTTCAAATTAATCCGAGTTCATCAATGGGTCAAGAACTTTTTTATTTTTAGTCCAGCTTTTTTCGGAGGAAAATTTTTCGATTCTTGGGTATTGGCCAATCTTGCGATCGCTTTTGTCTCTTTTTCTCTGATGGCGAGTTGCGTTTATGTCATTAATGATTATATCGATATTGCTCAAGATCGACTTCATCCTAAGAAGTGCAAACGTCCCCTCGCATCTGGTGCAATTAGCAAACCGCAAGCTCGTATGATTGTGCTGGTTTTATTTGTCTCAGCATTAGGGTTGGGGTGGATTTTACCTCCTTTTGCTTTGGCGACAATACTGGGATATTTTGGCATGAATATTCTCTACAGTTTCAAGTTAAAACATATTGCGATTATTGATATTTCGATTATTGCGATCGGTTTTTTGTTGCGTGTTGCTTTGGGGGGAATTGTTGCCGGAGTACCGATCTCGCATTGGTTAATTATGCTCACGTTTCTCTTGGCTTTATTCCTTGGTTTAGCAAAACGTCGCGATGAATATTTAATTTATTTAGAAGGCAGTAATACTCGTAAATCTATTGAAGGATATAACTTACAGTTTATTGATGTTTCGATGATGCTTGCTTCATCAGTAACTGTGGTAACCTATATTATGTATGCAGTATCGGAAGAGGTTGTCGCACGCATTGGTAATGAAAATGTTTATTTAACCACAATTTTTCCCATTTTAGGGATTATGCGGTACTTACAACAAACTCTAGTCTTTACAAAAACAGGCTCGCCAACTAGAATTCTGTTAAACGATCGCTTTCTACAATTAATTATTTTAATGTGGTTGATTTCCTTTGGTACATTGCTCTATATTTAAAAGGATAGAAAAATGAAAACACTTAAAAAAATTAAAAATTGGGGGAATTATCCTCGCCTTCACGCTCGTTTCACCGAGCTTGAATTTATTAATGAAATTGCTGATTTTATCGATCGCCAAAATAATGTGACCATTCGCGGAAATGGCAGGGCTTACGGAGATGCTTCTTTGGGCAATAATATTTTTTCTACCCTTAAACTTGATAAGTTTTTAGAGTTAGATGAAACCCGAGGGATTATTACTTGTCAAGCAGGGGTTATTTTTGCCGATATTCTCAAATTAATCGTTCCGAAGGGTTTCTTTCTTCCTGTGACTCCCGGGACTCAATTTATTACCGTAGGTGGTGCGATCGCGGCGGATGTGCATGGAAAAAATCACCATAGCGAAGGTTGTTTTTCACGCCATTTAATTTCTTTTACATTAATTAGCGATCGCGGCAATCTTATCTCTTGCTCTCCCTCGGAAAATCCTGATTTATTCTGGGCAACTGTTGGGGGAATGGGACTCACGGGATTGATTTATAGTGCCAAGTTTTCTCTCAAGCGCATTGAAACGGCTTATATTCGTCAAGAGACAATTAAAGCGAGAAATTTAACTGAAGTCATGGACTTATTTGAAAGTTCTCAAGATTGGACTTATACCGTTGCGTGGTTAGATTGTCTCTCTCGAGGGGAAAAACAAGGGCGATCGCTACTTTTACGAGGAGAACACGCAACCCTTGACGAACTCCCTAACTCTCTACAAAAACAGCCTTTAAATTTGCCCAAAAAACGCAAACTTAATATTCCTTTTACTTTTCCTAGCTTTGTTTTAAATGGACTGAGCGTACAAGCATTTAATACTTTATACTATTACAAGCAATGGCAAAAACAAAGTGTTGATATTATCGATTACGACAGTTATTTTTACCCCCTCGATGGGATCGAAAACTGGAATCGAATTTATGGCGATCGCGGCTTCCTACAATATCAATTCGTTCTTCCTAAAGCCAAAAGTAAAACTGGATTAGCAGAAATCTTAAATCAAATTAGTGCCAGTAAAAAAGGTTCGTTTCTCACCGTGTTAAAATTATTTGGCCGAGCCGATCCCGATGCTTGTCTGTCCTTTCCAATGGAAGGCTATACTTTAGCATTGGATTTTAAACTACAACCGGGAATCTTTGAATTTCTCAATGAACTGGATAAAATTGTTTTAGAATGCGGCGGACGCTTATATTTAGTGAAAGATGCTCGCATGAAAAGCGAAACTTTAAACTATTATCCGCACCTAGCACAATTTAAAGAAAAAATCAATCGCAAATTTACCTCACATCTCGCCGATCGCATTGGATTATGAACAGAGTTTTAATTTTAGGCGCAAAATCGGACATCGCCAAAGCGATCGCCGCTCGTTTCGCCCAAGCTGGATATGATTTGGATTTAGCAGCACGAAACAGCACGCTTTTAGAGCCACTGGCTAAAGATTTAACGATTCGTTACAATCGAAATGTTGAAGCCTTAGAATTTGATGCTTTGGACTTTAATTCCCATCAAGACTTTTACGAAAAACTCCCAGAAAAACCGGCGATTGCGATTTGCGTCTTTGGTTATTTAGGGAATCAAAAAAACGCCCAAAAAGACTTTACTGAAGCCGAGAAAATAATTCAGACAAATTATACTGGAGCCGTCTCTATTTTAAATATTATTGCCAATGATTTCGAGGAGCGCCAAGAAGGGACGATCGCGGGAATTTCCTCTGTTGCTGGCGATCGCGGCCGGCAAAGCAACTACTTTTATGGTAGCGCCAAAGCTGCTTTTACAGCTTATTTAAGCGGGTTGAGAAATCGTTTAGTTAAATCCGGCGTGAATGTACTGACCGTAAAACCCGGTTATGTCGCCACCAAAATGACCGCAGAAATGGAACTCTCCAAATCGTTAACGGCTTCCCCCGAACAAGTTGCCGAGGCTATTTTTCAAGCCATTGACAAAAACCAAAATGTGTTATATACCCTTTGGATGTGGCAATATATCATGTTAATTATTCGCAGTATTCCCGAATTTATTTTTAAGAAACTTAACTTATAGTTGTTTTTTCTGCTCAATCTCAAAAAATGGGTAAAAAAAGCTGTAGAAACATTGGGGGAACGCCTCTACAGAGATCGGGGTGTGTGCAAATAGTTTGCATTGCTATATTTCTAGAATAAGAATTTTCTCAGACATCTTCAATCTATAAAATTCATATAAAAATCACAGAAATCTAATATATTTTTGGGATCTGGCATTAATATTTCCTAGAGCAATACAGGCGATCCGATAAAAAGTCCGCGATCGCTGCAGATCGCGGACTCAATAAAAAATAATCGGCAAAAAAGTGCAACCCAAATCTATTTCTCTGTCAACCAACTACAGCCTGTTCTTTGTAGAAATACCGTCGATATAGCTCGCAACTCAGCATTGCAGTATCCCCTTCTATCTTAATTAAACCCATACTATGTAATTTATAGGATGCGATCGGTTCTAATGCCACGGGTTTATCTGCATTCACCAAGTGTTGGAATGCTGTGGCTAATTCCGTTTCTTGTTGTAAATTGGCTAAATGACGCTGGAGATGATGAGCATAAATACCTGTAGGTGTTGCTGCTGTTTTCAATAATTGAGCTAAAGTTAACTTATCTTGATGAAGATGATAAAGAGCAATTTGGACGAGTCCGGGGTGTCCTCCCACTAAAGCCATCAATTGAGCCGCCTCTGTTTCCCTCAGCCAATCTAGTCCGTAGCGCCGAGCTAACTCTTGAACTTGCCCCAGTGTAAAAGAATTTAATTGGATGGGTAATCCCACATTAAAAGGGGATTGAGTCAGATGTAAAGGAACGTAAATTTCTGTCGAATGAACGACAATAATGCGAAGATTTTCCCAGATGCGAACTTTTTTTGCTTCTTCAAACCATGCTCGCAACAATGGTAAAAAATCTCGAGCCACTTGAGGATGCTCGAAAATCCGATTGACTTCATCAAATGCCAAAACTAACGGAGTCTTGATGCGATCGAGAATATAATCTTCCATATAGAGCATACAACTGACAGAAGCACCAATATCCTCATCCCAATAGTCAGCCAATTTGGATTCGAGATCGAGTTGACGGCTAATATTGGCACAAATCCAGCGTAAAAAGAGCTTGAAATCGCTTAGAGTTCCGCGATCGGTTTGCTGTAAGTTCAAATTTACCGTGCGATAGTTTTGCTCTTTGGCATAGTTCAAAACCCTGAGCAATAATGATGTTTTCCCCATTTCTTGAGGGGCTTTAATCCGCACGAGAGCGCCCGGTTTGGTAATTTGTTCGCAAACCTGCGTTTCAATCTTGGGACGTTCGATATAGTAATGAGAATAGATAGGAAGTGCTCCACTTGGATAGGACGGCGACTCTTCCAAGGTCGCTGTTTTGTCCGTTTCGAAAGGAAAAGGACTGGTTTTTTCTAAGAAAGGTGTTGCAGGAATTAGCTCGGTTTGTTGGGGAGGTAAATCTTTTTCGAGTTCTGTCGTGATGTAATTTTCTAACATCGCCCGACAATTTTTCTTGGTTATGCGTTTGCCAAGTAGTTCGGATAATCGCTTACACAATCCCGGAGCAACGACATTACTAATATATCCCTTACTATAGTCTTCTTGTTGAGCAATTTCAGTATAGGTTTGGTATTGCCAGATGCCCCGCAAAAGTAATATTTCTGTTGCATTGAGACAACGAATTTGGGAGGCAATCAACTTGCAATTGAGAATCTCAATGAGCGAATCGAGGTTCATAGCAATTTTGGAGAAATTTAAAGGTAAGTTCATAATTTTCTCATCTAGAGGGTTGTCTAGAGCTTGGGGATTTCGTGAATTACATCCCTAACATTTGATTTTTTAATAAAAATCCCATCATAAACTCATATTAATTTTATCTAGATTAAAAGATCTTATGCAGGACTCAGTATGAAAAATATTAACAAAAGATTAGCTATCTTTCAATAAATCTCATAATTTTATGGATTTACCGGCAATTTTTCCATAAATTCAGGCTTATTCTCGTTTATTACCTAAGATAAGGGAACAGATCAATTTGTGAAATCGTTTTACACTTCGTAATCTTTAAGAGAGATAACAATGAACGTGAATTCTCGGCAACGACAATATGCAGCCGCAACTCTTCGCAACCGCGAGCCGATCTTGGCGGTATTAGAGGAGGTTTTGCCGCCTCGAGGAACGGTCTTAGAAATCGCAAGCGGAACAGGAGAACATAGTATTTATTTTGCCCCGCGCTTGCAGCCGAGACAATGGTGGCCGAGCGAACCCAACTCGGTATTGCGCGAGAGTATTGAGGCATGGCGATCGCATTCCCCGAGGGACAATCTCTATCCTCCCCTCGACCTCAAGGCCGGCGATCGCGTCTGGCCAATGGAAACCGGTATGCTCCCTGAAGGAATGACAACCGAGGAATTCAACGCGAATCCTATCAAAGCGATCGTTAATATCAATATGATTCATATTTCCCCTTGGGCGGCGTGTTTGGGGTTAATGGCTGGGGCTGGGCGCATTCTCCCACCCGAGGGCATTCTGTACCTTTACGGTCCCTACAAGCGAGATGGACAACATACCGCCCCCAGCAATCAAGAATTCGATCGCTTTTTACGCTCATCCGATCCCGAATGGGGAGTCCGAGATCTCGAAGCCGTTATTACCGCCGCCGAGGCCGAAAACTTAACTTTCCTCAAAATCGTCGAAATGCCCGCCAATAATCTATCGGTTATTTTCCAACGGAATTGATAACTGATAACTGATAACTGATAACTGATAACTGATAACTGGTCACTGAGAAGGGGGAATGCCTTCGATCGCGATCGCCGCATCAATGGCCGAGCGAACGATAGGGGCTGCCACCGTCGTCCCGTAAATATCCTTGCCCTTGGGTTCATCGAGAACCGCTAAAACCACGAGGCGAGGGTCGTTGACCGGAAAAGAAGCCACAAAACTGACAATTTTAATATCTTCGTAATATCCTCCCGATGGGCTGGCTTTTTGTGCTGTTCCCGATTTTCCGGCAACGGAATAACCGCGAATATTCATATTTGCCCCCGATAGTTTAGTTGAAGCCGCCATTTTTTCCAAGACAATGCGACTCGTCTGTTCTGAAAAAACCGTTTTCAGGGAACGGGGGTCGGGATAAGAAATCGGCCGGCCTTGAGAGTCTACCCAAGCGCGAATGAGATGAGGTCTGACTAACTTGCCCCCATTGGCGATCGCGGCGTGGAGTTGTGCCAGTTTCAGAGGTGTTAAGGAAAATCCCTGTCCAAATGCCGTGGTTGCGGCTTCCACTGGAGAAGCCAAGAATTTCTTTAAATCCTTCAATTGTCCGGCACCTTCCCCCGGCAATTCGATCCCGGCTCTTTGGGTAATGCCCAAATTCATTAGGGCTTCGTGATATTGCTTCACCTTCAGACGCTGAACCAGATCCACCATTCCCGTATTGCTCGAGTGCTGGAGAACTCGAATCAGATCGAGACTGCCCCTTGCTCCCACGGCATCGTAGTCGTGATTTTTAATTTCCCAATGTTCGATTTTGAGTTTGCCGCGATCGTTAAAAATGCTATTGGCTTGAATCACTCCTGCTTCCAACGCGATCGCCACATTAATCGGTTTAAACGTAGAACCGGGTTCATAGAGATCCGTAACCGCCCAACTTTTAAATAAACCGACCGGGTATTGAGAATATTGATTGGGATCGAAAGTCGGCTCGCACACTAAAGCCAGCAATGAGCCGTCCCGCACGTCCATAATGATAATCGTGCCGCGTTTGGCTTGATATTTGGCCAAACTCTCCTTGAGCAGCGATCGCGCCACCCGTTGCAAGCGCATATCGAGGGTCAATTGCAATTGTTTATCTTCAAAATCGATAAATCCTTCCGACATGGGATCGGGAACTAATGCACCATTCCCGGCTCGGCGCAGTCTGAGGGTGCGAATTTTGGGCTCGAGTAAATCTTGTTGGGTGTATTCTAAGCCGGCTTGTCCTTGATGATCGACATCGACATAGCCCACGACTTCTGCCACCAGTTCTTGTTGAGGGTAAAGGCGAGAATATTGACGAATTAACTCTAATCCATCGAGTTTCAGCGCCGTAATTTTGTTGGCGGTATCTTCGGGTAACGTCTGAGCGAGGCGCAGTCCGCTTTTATGCTGGGCAAATTTTTCCAAGAGGTTACGGCGATCGCGATCGAGGAGAGAGGCTAATTTATCCGCCACTTCCACCTGAGATACCTTAAATTGACTGGGGTGGGCATAAAGCGCGTAAACGAGGCGATCGCTGGCCAAAACGTGACCGTTGCGATCGACGATCGCTCGCCTGGGAACGTAAGGGCGCATATAAACTTGCTGCTGTTGTTGCGCCTTGTCCGCCAAGCGATCGGCTCCGATCGCTTGCAAGCGATACAAATTTAATCCCAAGCCTCCCATCCCGAGCAACAAAATTCCCCAAACTAACAACAGTCGAGCATTGCCCAATTTTACTCGCGCGGAACGATTCCCACGCAAAGGCTTGCGGGTTTTGGGGGTTGTGGCTGTTGCTGAAGCATCAACCGAAGACTTGTTTCTCGGACGCAAGGGCGTAACTTTGGAATCAGTCATTTCAATGAACAATTATCAATAGCCCAAAGGCGCATTGAGAGAAGTCGGATGCAAAGAACGCGAAGGTTTTGTCGATGCTTGTACGGCCTTGGGTTCAATGGGAGAAGGTTCAAGAAAAATCGTGTTACTGGGACTGGGAGGCTGCAAGCCACTGCGATCGGCTTCGACACCCAAATGATTGTCGATTTGAGCGCGAGCCATACTTAATTCTTGCAGTTGTCGCTGTAAGGATTGGCGTTTTTGATAGGCGCTACTCCACTCTTGTTGAATTCCCACCATTGAGGAATACACAATTAAAACGGCTACGACTAAACAAAAGGTAATCATGGAAGAGCCGTGTTTGAGCGCAACCAAGCAGCGCAACCAAAAGGGAATTCCGCGCGATCGCTCCGGGAACGGCGTGAGAGGACGGGGTTGCTGGGGAAGAGCAACAACATTCCCTCGATTGGCGGTAGGATGAGGGACAACATTCCCAACGTTTGGGGAAGGGCGCGAATATCGACGGGGACGAGAAGCGACAGGCTTGCGAGTTGGCGATTTTAGACGACGCTCGGGGGAAAAAGAGCGAGCAGAAGCAATCATAAACTATCTCCTTGGGTTACAAATCTTAAAGTAAATCTATCTCCGAAAAGAACGAGAAATCGCCATTATCCTAACATTGCTAGTTAAGGTTGGGGATTCCCCCTCAAACGGGGGAGGGGGTGACGGGTTGAGGAGGGAGGGTAACGCTCTCTTTCCCGTCACCTCCTTGATAAAATTCGGAGACTCTCTGGGATGACCGCTTTTCTAATACCTTTACATATTATTATGCTACTCCTCCAATTTAGTACGTCTCACTACTGTCGCAAGGCACGATTGGCACTGGGCTATAAAAATATTGCCTATCAGGTTGAGAATTTGACTCCGGGGCTGCACGTCTTAAAACTCAAGCCATTAACAGGTTTAAGCACAGTTCCCGTGTTGCTACCTCAGAAAGTTGGCGAGCCTGAAGCGATCGCGGATTCAACGGCAATTTTTCAATATTTAGAAAAAATTTGTCCCGAACCCGCTTTCTATCCAACAGACTCAACTTTAAAACAGCAAGTAGAATTACTGGAAGATTGGTTGGATGAGAGTATCGGCACGGCAACTCGTTTTGTTTATTATGACTATAGGGCGGGAGAAGGACAAGCGATCGATCCCTCTTTATTTTCTCGTCTGTTGATCGATGTCGTTCGCCGTCAATATGGAATCTCGCCTGCGGCAGTGAAGTTAGCGCGATCGCGCTTAAAATTAGCGATGCAGGTATTATCTTCTTGGCAGCACCGTCCGACTCTCGTGGGCGATACCTTCAGTATTGCCGATCTGGCGGCGGCGGCTTTGCTCAGTCCCTTGGCTTTGCTCCCCGAGTATCGAGAAACTTATCCTTGGATTTTCTCTCGCATTCGCGAAATTCACGATCGCTGTAACGAGGCCCCTCCACCGGGACTTTTCAATGAACAATAAACAATGAACAATGAATAAATTATTCAGTTTGGGGTTTGGGGTTGGTGTTGTTTTACTGGTGGGAATGCGGGAAAGTTTGGCTTTACCGCCTCCGGATGATATACCCGAGGAAGTGTTACGAAATGAGATTATTGTAGAAGCGCGATCGCCGATTGACGGAGAATTGCTGACGGCGGCAGAATATGCCGAACTCGAAGAAATGCTCTCTCAACCCCAAGCCTTTGTCGATCTGGATCCGACTCTCGAACAACTTGTTTTTTTACTTCGCCTTCGCAAAATGATTAATACCCTCATTCCTTTTGCCAACTTTTAAAATGTAACTGATAACTGATAACTGATAACTGATAACTGAAAATGGGTAGACAATCCAAACGCAAACAAATTAAACGAGAAATGGCTTCAAAACCTAAAGCCTCTGAAGTGAATTCTAATCCCGACCAATTTATTCGCCAAGTCGAACAACAGGGATATCGATTTGAAAATATCGATCGCTCTCCCGATATTCCGGCGGATAAAATCGATCCTCAAGTTTGAATAATTAACCATGAAAAACTGGTGGGATGATACTTTTCCCGAAGGAAAACAAATGCTAACCATTACTGATGCAAATGGGACATCAGTAAAAATTGCTTATGGGGAAAAAGGAACGGGAAAACCTATAATTTTAGTACATGGAATTGCCAGTTGGAGCTATAGCTGGAGACATGCGATCGCACCACTTTCAGAACATTTTCGTGTTTTTTGTATTGATGCCAAAGGACACGGTTTTTCTGACAAACCTTTACAAACCAACAAAATTGGCTATCAAATTAGCGAACTTCAGCGTATTATTGAAACCTTATGCGGCGAACCGGCTACAATTATTGCTCAATCTTTAGGGGCATTAATCAGTTTAGCGCTAGTACAGCAAAAACCAGAACTTTGCGATCGCCTCGTTTTGATCAATATGCCGATTTTTATCGATGCTTTACCCACATGGTGGATGCACCTTTTGGGTCATTTTCCCTTAGATTTTGTAAACTTTGTGGATCGATCGCGTTTGCTGAAAAAAGCGGCACCGCTAGCGAGAGGATTAACGGGATATTTTCGGCGAGAAGTGGTTGCCGATCCCGCTTTAATCAACCCTGAAGATGTTTACTGGATTACGTATCCTTATATTGAAATGGAAGGCGCGATCGCTAGATATGCTGAAGATATTCAACTTTCTATCAAAGTGATTCGAGGTATTTCTTCTGATTCCTCCAATCTTATTCGCAGGATACAAGAAAACTTAACCAATACTCATACTCCCTGTCTCGTGCTTTGGGGCGATCGCGATCGCTGGTTTCCCAATACTCACGGCGAAAAACTCTCTCAATGTTTGCCCAATTCTCAATTTAAACTCTTACAAAATTGCGGACACGATGCCTCGGGAAGTTGCCCCGAACAAGTCAATACAGCACTATTAGAATTTCTTTTATAACTTTCTCCGATTACCGATAGCAATTCTCAATGAATTGTGAAAAAAGAGTCAGATTTTTAATGGCAATCAAACTGCTTCAATGGGATTGTTTTTTATTATAATTAAAATGATACTAGATATATTCGCGAATCCAGAATATGAGTGCAGCAACCGCAACCAAAACTGACTATGAAGCCGTTATCGGACTGGAAACCCACTGTCAGCTAAACACCAAAACTAAAATTTTCAGTCCCGTTTCCACAGAATTTGGCGCACCGCCAAACACCCATATTTCCCCCATTTGCCTCGGCTATCCGGGGGTTCTTCCCGTCCTCAATGAAAAAGTTCTCGAATCTGCCGTTAAAACCGGACTCGCCCTCAATTGCCAAATTGCTCCTTATAGTAAATTCGATCGCAAGCAGTATTTCTATCCCGATCTGCCCAAAAATTACCAAATTTCCCAATATGACCTCCCCATTGCCGAACACGGTCGCTTAGAAATTGAAATTGTAGAAAAATCCACCGATGAACCTACCCGTAAAACCATTGGTATCACGCGCTTACACATGGAAGAAGATGCGGGAAAATTAGTTCACGCAGGGAGCGATCGCCTTTCGGGTTCCACCCATTCCCTCGTAGACTTTAACCGTGCAGGTGTTCCCCTCCTTGAAATTGTCTCGGAACCCGATATTCGTTCCGGGGTAGAAGCCGCCGAATACGGTCAAGAATTGCGCCGCATCGTCCGCTATCTCGGCATTAGCGACGGCAATATGCAGGAAGGTTCCCTGCGCTGTGATGTTAATATTTCCATTCGTCCCGTCGGACAAAAAGAATTCGGCACCAAAGTCGAAATCAAAAACATGAACTCTTTTAGTGCCATCCAAAAAGCGATCGATTATGAAATCGATCGCCAGATTAAAGCGATCGAAACTGGGGAGAAAATTCGTCAAGAAACCCGCCTTTGGGAAGAAGGCAGCCAACGAACCATTAGTATGCGGAGTAAGGAAGGCTCCAGCGACTATCGCTATTTCCCAGAACCCGATCTTCCTCCTATTGAAGTCTCCCACGCACAATTGGAAAAATGGCAAGCAGAATTGCCGGAACTTCCCGCCCAAAAACGCCGTCGCTACGAGATGGAACTGGGATTATCCGCCTATGATGCCCGAGTTCTCACCGACGATCGCGCTGTCGGCCAATATTTTGAAGCGGCGATCGCCAATGGTGCAAACCCCAAACAAGTTGCCAACTGGGTCATGGGAGATATTGCTGCTTATCTCAATAGCGAGAAACTCAGCATTGATGCAATTGCCCTACAACCGCAGATATTAGCAGAACTGGTGGAACTCATTGAAAAAGGCACCATTAGCGGCAAAATTGCCAAGGAAATTCTCCCAGAACTCCTGACAAAACCTATTAATTCTCTCGCCGCTTTTGTTGAAAGTAAAGGCATGACCGCAATTTCCGACACAGGAGAACTGGAAAAAATGATCGAGGAAATTCTGGCAGAAAATCCCGATAAGGTCGAACAATTCCGTAATGGCAAAAAGAAACTCCAAGGCTTTTTCGTCGGCCAACTTATGAAGAAAACAAGCGGACGCGCCGATCCAAAACTGGCGAATCAACTGTTAGGGAAGAAATTGAACGGTTAGCTCTATTTTGTCAACCGCTAAAATTCGGAAGTCTTCATCAAAACTTCATCAATTATACGGAAAACTTCACCGAAACAATATAGCCGATGGGCTTAACCCCTCACCCCGAACTGCTATAGTGTCCATAGTAGATGCACCCTGATGACAGGGAGAAGTCACCCGAGTGACTTCTCCCTTTTTCTTTGTATAGGTGAGAATGATTTTACAGTTCGATAATAGATTCTCGACAAATGAATTATAGAAGACAAGTAAGCGATCGCAGTAAAATCGAGTGTATCCTTTGCCCTTACTCGAAACTACCGTCTTTTATAGATCCCTCGCACAAAACCCACCAGCGAAGCATCCTTTAGGGGTGGGACGGCGCTTTTAAAGGGCGGAAATAGTTCCGCCCACAGCACCTCATGTAGTGCGGCACCCTTTAGGGTGCGTCAATCCGAAAAAGCATTGACAAAAAAGACAAAATTTGTCAAAATCAAATATCTGAAAGATTAGTAGAATAATGCTCGTTCTCGAAGTTAAACTCAAAGGAAAATCTGAACAATATCAAGTGCTAGATGAAGCCATCAGAACGGCTAATTTTGTTCGTAACAAAGCGCTGCGATATTGGATAGATCATCGAGGAGCAAAGCAATTCGACTTAAACAAATATTGTTCTGTTTTAGCTAAAGAGTATGAATGGGCAAAAAAGCTCAACTCAATGGCGAGACAAGCCAGTGCAGAACGAGCATGGTTTGCTATCTCTCGATTTTTTGAAAACTGTAAAAACCCAAACATTAAGAAAAAAGGCTACCCTAAATTCAAAAAGTTAGGTCATTCTGTTGAGTATAAAACCTCTGGTTGGAAACTTTCAGAAGATCGTAAAAAGCTGACCTTGACTGATGGTTTTAAAGCCGGCCAATTTAAACTCATTGGGACTCGCGATCTAAACTTCCACGACCAAAAACAAATCAAACGAGTTCGTATTGTTAGACGTGCCGATGGTTACTATGCTCAATTTGTCATCAAAGTTGATCGAAAAGAACAACATGAACTCACAGGTAAATCTTTGGGGATTGATGTTGGGTTAGAGTCTTTCTACACGGATAGCGAAGGAAATCAAGTTAAAAATCCACGTTATTTAAGGAAGTCAGAAAAAGCGTTAAAACGCGCTCAGAAACAGGTTAGTCGCAAGAAGAAAGGGAGTAAAAATCGACGCAAAGCTATTAACAAATTAGCCAAAAAGCACCTTAAAGTTCACAGGCAACGTAAAGACTTTGCTGTTAAGACAGCAAGGGCGTTAGTCCAGTCTAGCGATCTGGTAGCCTACGAGGATTTAAAGGTGCGAAACCTTGTTAAAAATCACTGTCTGGCGAAATCAATTAGTGATGCGTCGTGGCGAATGTTCCTCGAATGGGTCGAATATTTTGGGACAATTTTTGGCGTAGAAGTCAGGTCAGTTCAGCCTCATTTCACGAGCCAAGATTGTTCTCAATGTGGACACCGCCAAAAGAAAAGCCTCAGTCAAAGAACCCATCAATGTGCTAAATGTGGCATGAAACTACATCGAGACCACAATGCCGCACTGAACATCTTGTTAAAGGCTTTAGGGATTGAATCAAATACCGACGGGCGGTCGGGAATCAACGCCTCTGAACAGAACGACCTCTGCTTAATAAGTGAAAACTTGTTGAGTAAGTTGGCTGGTTGAAGGAGGAATCCCACCTTTTTAGCGAAGCGGAAAGGTGGGAGCGTCAACCCTTGATAAAATTGGAGAGAGAAAATATACTGTCTGCATTCGCGATCGCCACTCAAAGGAAAAGCGATCGTTCCTGCCGTCTCCCAGATCGGCGATCGGCAAAATAGAAAACAACTAAAAATCTCTCTAAACATTACTGTTAGAAATTATTCCTCTATTTATCCTATGGCTACTCGAATTTTTTCCCAACAATCTACCAGTATTTTTGATAGTCTTTCGATTGAAGTCGATTCTCAAACTACACCAACTTTTGCCGATATTGATGGTGATAATTTACAAGATGCGATCGTTGGCGTTGCAGATGGAACAATTAAGTTTTTTAAAAATACCGGTTCGAGTACTTCCGCAACATTAACAGAACAAACCGGAACCAGTAATCCATTTGATGGGATTGATGTTGGCGATGTCAGCCATCCCAATCTAGCAGATATTGATGGCGATGGAGATTTAGATTTATTCATTGGAGATTCCAACGGGAATATATTTTTCTACGAAAATACAGGTACTTCCACAACACCAACTTTCTCAACGACAGCGACAAGCTCTACTAGTGGTGGAACCGTATTTAATATTTCCGCCGTAGGTCAATATGCTACCCAAAATTTTGTCGATATTGATGGAGATGGCGATCTAGACGCATTTATCGGTCAGTACGATACACTGGTTTACTATGAAAATCAAGGAACTTCTACCGCCGCAAATTTTGTCCAACAAACAGGAACAAGCAATCCTTTAAACGCAGTTTCTACCTCATTTGCTAGTGCAGCAGACCGGCGACTCGATCCAGCCTTTCTCGATTTTGATTCAGATGGGGACTTAGACGCATTTATCGGTCAAGGAGACGGACAGATTTTATATTATGAAAATCAAGGAACCTCGACAAGTGCAACCTTTGTTCAGCAAACCGGAACAAATAATCCTTTTAATACTTATAATACATCTTCTGCCGTAAGCTCTGGCTTTCGCGAAGTCCCTACCCCAACTTTTGTTGATATTGACGGGGATAGCAATTCCGAAGCCTTCATCGGCTCGCGTATCGCGAAAACTGATAATGGAGCAGCCGGAATCATCTATTTTGAGAATTCGATCGCAGACGATCCCGATACGGGATCGCCAACAACAACAAGTGAATTTTTAAGATTTGAAAATGAGACTTTCATTGTCGGTTCTCAAGGCGGTAATAATTTAAAACTAACCCTCACGGGAGACAGTGCCTTAAGCATTACAGACATTAATATTAACTTTTTATCAGGCGGCGGGACTGATTCGCAAATTTTCTCTATTCTCCCCTCGAGCTTTCGACCGACAGGATTTGATATCAGTCTTCAAAGTTCAATTTTTGAGAGCGTGAGCGCCAACCAAACCTTTATTATTGAACTGAAAAGTCTCGACGGAGGAACTGTAGGAACGCAAATTTCTGCGACGGAAATCTCAACGGGTAAATTTTCAATCAGCTTTTCCAATGGAATAACTTTAGATATCGAACAAACCAGCAATGGCGTGCCAATCGGGGTAGGAAGCCAACAAAAACAAGGACAAGAATTAATTGATTTGCAAACAATTGGTGGTGAGACGCAAGGTATTTTTACTGTTTATCGAGAAGCTCGTTTTAATAATGTTGTTGGCTTCTATAAGATTGATGATACCAGTGGAACAGTAGGCGGCTTTTCTCCAGGAGATTCTGGTTATGCTAAAGCCGCCATTGAAAATCGCGTTACCGATATTAGTCTCGCAACTGGCAATAACTCAACCACATCCTTTAACGGGACTTTAGAAGGTGGCTCGCTTTATGCACCTTTTCTGATTGCTAATGGAACAATTGATGACTTCCTCGACTTTAATTCTGATAATGCAGCAGCCGGTAGCGTTGTCTCTTACTTTGCTTATACTGGAGCTAATCCCGATGGAACCGATCACGTTCGCTTGTTAGGAAATAATACCTTTGGTTTTGAGGATTTATCAGGGGGTGGAGATCTTGACTATAATGATATTATCTTTCAAGTGAATTTTTAGTTGGAATATATACCGACACTTCTATGTTACTTCTTGTTTCTTGTGAGAGTCTTAAGGTTTTCATATTAAGCGATCGCTTTGCTTTTGACTTATTTCTCGACAGGCTAGCAGAATAGATTCACAGTGTAGAGAAAATTGGCAATTTTTAACGAAAATGACTTTTTCTCTGGTCAACGGTTGCCACCAGCACTTTTTTTGATTATGATCCGATTGGAGTTTCTCCAGAGAAAAAACAGTGTTATCTCAATAAAATATTTTCAGGGTGCATTAGTACTAAGAAATAAAGGCGTGCATGATAATTGACCAAACGATAGAGCCAATTGAAGGACAACAACACAATGGATTTGCCGAGGCTAGCATTTAGAGGCAAATTAAAAAGATTATGCGCGATCGCACCTCTTTGCTCCCATCTCTTATTCTCTCGAAAACACAAGAAAAAAAGGAATTTACACCTTTGCATTCTTACACTTTTACTGAGTATTTTCTTTGTTAATGGCGATCGCATTTCCGCTCAAGAGATCGTTAATCAAGGATATGGTGCCGGAGGAAATTTAAGTGGAACAGTGACCTCCAACTCTACTTCTTTCTTCGTTGAAGAAACCAGTCTTGAATTGATCAAAACCGCCGATCGCGCTGCCGCAGAACCCGGAGATACAGTCGTTTATCGCCTCTCTCTCAACAACACGGGAACTACAACAGCAACCGATGTGGTGATTAGCGATAATTTACCCCTCGGCTTAAATTTTCTTTCGGAATCAGTACAAGCGGCAATTTTTGAAAATGGCAGCAGTACTTCTGTCAGTTTGTCGGGAGTCTCTAACGATAATCGCACCCTTTTCTTTACCTATCCCAGTCTCGCCTCGGGACAAACCCTGAATATCGTTTATGCTGCCCTCGTGACTCCTGATGCCGTGAGAGGGGACGGACGCAATACTGCTCAAGAAACTCGCAGCAATTTGGCAAGTTTTTTGGTAAGAATTCGCGACGGAATTTTGTCTGATTGCGGCACGATTATCGGGCGCGTTTTTGTGGATAAAAACTTTGACGGAGAGCAGCAAACCGGGGAACCCGGTGTTCCCAATGCAGTTATTTTTATGGATGATGGCAACCGCATTACAACGGATGCAAACGGGCTATTTTCCTTGGCCAATGTAGTTTCTGGGAATCGTAGCGGAACTTTAGATTTAAGCAGTTTACCGGGCTATACCCTTGCACCCAATCTTTATTTTATCGAACGCAATAGTCAATCTCGCCTCGTCCGTTTAGCACCGGGTGGATTGGTACGCATGAATTTTGCCGTCACGCCAGCCTCGGGAACAGTCACCAGTCACCAGTCACCAGTCACCAGTTGGAGAGGAGGAGAAGAAGAATGATAAGAGGAAAACTTTGTTCAATGAGTTTGGTTTCTTTGGTATTTTTGGGTGTGAGTGGGAGTTTGCCCGAAAAGGTTGTCAGTCAGGATATGGAATTTATATCTCAGTTGCAGCCCGGGGATAGTCTCGATCGCTTATTGGAAAATGTTCCTAACGAAAAACTCGCTCCCGATGAAGTTCGCATTCTCTCCCCTTTACCCGGTGAAATGCGAGAGAATTTAACTCACTTGATTTTGCAATATCACGCTGAGAGTGAAGTGACGATTCGCATTAACGGCCAACCCCTCGATCGCAATATCCCAACCACTCTCGAACGAGATGACAGTCAAAATTTAGCGATTCAGATTTGGTATAACATTCCTCTCAAAGCTGGAGAAAATGCGATCGCGGTTTCTGTCAATAATGCCGATCCGACTATCGTGCGCTTGAATGTCGATCGCCCTCAATTGGCGACAGAAGGCAATGCGGTAATTTCCCTTAGACCCGTGGGAGATCCTCGTATTCCTGCTGATGGACGTTCGACGCTTGTTTTTGAAGGCAATATTACTGATGAAAATGGCGAGCCTTTAACCGAAGAGACTTTAGTGACATTGACCGCCAGTGCAGGAGAATTCATCGATAGCGATCGCGACCCCGATCGCCCCGGTTTCCAAGTTTTAGCGAGAAACGGGACTTTTCGAGCCAGACTGCGATCGGATATTCAAGCGCAAAAAGTCCAAATTCGCGCAGCGATAGATATTAATCATCAGTCACCAGTCACCAGTCACCAGTCACCAGTCACCAGTCACCAGTTAACAGGAAATAGCGAACAGGAGACAGTGCTTGAGGCTTTTACTCAGGTGGAGTTTGTGACGCATTTGCGCCCTTCTTTGGTATCGGGGGTATTGGATCTAAGAATTGGCAATAGCGGCACGGATTTTTGGGGATCCCGGCGGGATTTTCTCGCGCCTTATACGATTGATGAAGGCGTGAAAGTGGATGTAGATGCGGCATTTTTCGCCATCGGTGCCGTAGGGGAATGGTTGGTGACGGCGGCATATAATAGCGATCGCCCCCTCAATCAAACCTGTGACGGCATTACTCGCCTCTTTCGCGGTCCGCAAATGTGCGAACAACATTATCCCGTTTATGGGGATAGTTCCACGGTAGATTATCTCACCCCGTCAATTGATAGCGTTTATGTGCGCTTAGAACGGACTTCTCCTACCATTGGTGCAGAACCCGATTATTTCATGTGGGGAGATTACACCAGTAACGAATTCAATCGCCCTTCTCAAGAATTCGCCGCCCAAACGCGCCAACTCCACGGCTTTAAAAGCAATATCAGCGTCGGAGATTTACAAATTAGCGCCCTCTATAGCCCCGATGTCGAAGGCTTTCAACGAGATACTATCGCCCCTGATGGGACTAGCGGTTATTATTTTCTCTCCCATCGCCTGCTGGTGGAAGGAAGCGAAAGCATTATCATTGAAAGCGAAGAAGTGAACCGCCCGGGCAGGATTCTCGAAACCCAACGCCTCAGTCGCGGCCAAGACTACGAAATCGACTACGATCGCGGTACGATCCTCTTTCGTCGCCCTATCCAAGCCCTTGATTTCGATCCCTACGGCAATACCATCGCCCGTAAAATTGTTGCGACATATCAATATGAAGGGGGTCGCGAAACCAATATTTTTGCCGGACGCGCCCAGTATAACTTCTCTCACGATTTTGAAACGCCCTCTTGGCTGGGGGTATCCTATTGGCAAGAAGACCAAGGCACGATTGACTACAAACTCTATAGCGCCGATTTTCTAGTCTCTCTGTCCCCTCACGCGGCAATTGTAGGGGAATATGCCTTCAGCGATCGCGACTCTTCCATTGATGCCGATGAAGCCGACTCCGCCTATCGCCTGCGTTTTACAGGCAATATTACCCCAGAAGTCCGCGCCGAAGCGCATTATCAATCCGTAGAAGAAAATTTTAACAACACGGCGACCTCTTCTTTTGTTCCGGGTCAAACCCGCTACGGTGCCTCGGTTTCCGCGCAAGTTGCCCCAGAAACCCTCTTAAGTCTCAGTTACGACTACGAAGAAAACTTCGGCTTTGCCCCAGAAGTTCGGACGACTCTGTTTGACCCGTTTAACCCAGAATTTGACCTTCTCAGTGCCAGAAGCGAAGACCCAGCCGGCGCTCGGGTCAACAACGACCTCACGGAAGTGCGAGCAGGAATTCAACAGCAATTCGGCAACGTGACTGCCAACTTGAGTTATGTCAATCGCACTCGCAGCGATCGCATTGAAAACACCCTCAATAGCAGCAGTTCCCAACTCGTCGCAGGAGTGCGAGTCCCCATTACCGAAACCCTTGCCTTTCGAGGACAAAATGAACTCAATTTAGGAGATAGCAGCGACCCACTTTATCCCAACCGCACAACTTTAGGCTTGGAATGGGAAATTAATCCCGGGACAAAATTACAATTTGCTCATCAGTTCTTCGACGGGGGACTCTTGGGGGATAATTCCATCACCAGCTTGAGTACGGTGATGGAACGCAAAATTGGGGAAGATACTACAATTACCAGCCGTTACAACCTCATTGGCGGTCAAAGCGGAATGCGAGGAGAAGAAGCGATCGGCCTGCACCATCGTTGGACTTTAGCCCCCGGTTTCCGCGTCGATGTTGGTTACGAACGCATTCTCTCTTCCATTGAAAGTCAAACCGCCTCGGGATTTCGTTTTTCTCAACCTTTCGCCGTCGGACAAAGCGGTTCATCCTTGAGTATATCGGGAGGGGAATCTTACACCGTTGGCTTTGAATATACCCTCAATCCCGATTTTCAGGCTTCGGCACGGGTGGAACATCGCGACAATACTCACGGTAGCAATACGGTCATTCGGGCTTCTGCGGTGGGAAAAATCTCTCCAGCTTTAACGGCTTTAGTGCGCTTTCATCAAGCCAGTGCAGCCAATCAGTTATTAGAAGATTTGGGACCGAGTACCCATCTTAAAGTCGGTCTGGCCTATCGAGATCCGGAAAATGACGCATTTAACGCCCTCTTGCGTTATGAATATCGTTACAATCCTTCCACGGTTCCCGATACGTTACTCTTTAGTAGCGGTACGGGATATCGGGATCACCTCTTTGGGGTGGAAGCGATTTATGCTCCCGATTGGCGCTGGGAATTTTACGGAAAATATGCCTTCCGCTATAGTTTGACAGAGTTAGCGGATAGCTTTAGCAGCGAGAGTTTTATTCATTTGGGGCAAATGCGAGTAACTTACCGTTTGGGCTATCAGTGGGATATTGCGACCGAGATGCGTTGGCTGGGGCAACCGTCGGCGAATTTTAGCGAATTGGGTTGGGTTGTCGATGTGGGTTACTATCTCACGCCAGATGTTCGTTTTGGCATCGGCTATGTTTTCGGCAATGTCGATGATGGAGACTTTAGCGGCTACCGTGCTAATAATGGAATCTTTTTTGGAGTGACCATGAAAGTGAACGAACTCTTCAACGGGTTTGGACGGCAAAGCGTGACTCCATTGCAACAGGAGGAGGCGTTAAATGAATAGGTTTTGGCGTTTGGCTTTTGGGTGGGTTTGGAGTTTTGGGGTTTTGGGTTGGGAAAATGGATTAGCAAACAATAAACAACCCACAATAAATAACAAACAATCCATTACCGTTAACAGTAATGCCGATCGCATGCAACCCGATGAGGAAATGACCCTCAGAGAAGCGATCGCTCTCAATAACGGCAGTCTATCTCATGAAGATTTATCTCCCCGAGAGCAAACTTTAGTGCAAACATTACCAGCCCTTTCTTTATTCGATCGCCCGCGCATTATCTTTAACTTACCGCCCGATCGCACCACCATTGAATTACAATCGCCTTTACCGGAAATTAGGCGATCGCTCGTCATCGACGGGACAACTCAATCGGGATATGTGCGAAATACTCCTATTCCTCAACCAATCGTTCGCATTACTCCAGCATCAGGGGTAGAAGTTATGCGCGGGTTGACGATAACCAGCGATCGCGTTACCATCCGAGGCTTGCATCTATACGGCTTTAACGCAGCTTCTACGGCAACAGAACGAACCCCTATCGCCGATATTTTCATCTCTCACCCTTCCCCTCGCATTGATACCGATCTGCCTCAATCTAACGATTGGGAATTTCCCTTGGAGAATCGCGATCGCGCCCCCAAAGATATTGTTATCGAAAACAACTGGCTGGGTTCAGTTATCGGTTATCAGTTATCAGTTATCAATGGAGCAGAAACAGCAACAAACAAATCTGCTTTTGGGATTTATGTTTTCAATAGCAACGGCACGAGTATTATTCGCAATCATATTGGAGACATGCAGGGGAGTGGCATTATTACCGGCATTCGTGCCAATAATTTGCTCGTCGAGAACAATATTATTGAGAATAACGGCTTTGCGGGGATACCTGACGGAATTCGCTTAGAAGGCGAAATTCATAACGGTATCATTGCGGGCAATCAAATTCAAAATAATGCGGGAAGCGGGATCTATGCGTTCAAACCAGAAGGCCGGATCGCGATCGAAGATAACCTGATTTCCAACAATGGCCGGCGGTTTCGTCGTGCGGCTATCTTTCTTATGGGTAGCGATCGCCTTGTGAGAAACAACCAAATTCGCAACCAACCCGGGGCGGGAATTGTCGTGGCTGCTTTTCCCAAAAGCGATCGCGTTTTTATCACCGACAATCAATTTACGAATGTCCGAGGTTTGAGCGTCGATTTAATTGCCCAACAGCGATCGGGAGTCCATGAATATCATAATGGCGATGGACTCAATCCTATGTTTAAAGAACATCATCGCCGCCGCCAAGTTGCCAATTATGCGATCGCTGCACCGAGTTTTGCCAGTCGCGAGTTTTTTCGCTTCCCTTCGGGAAAAGTCCATCTCTTGGGAACGGCAGAACCGGGATCGAGAGTAGATTTGTATCGCGTCTTGGAAAATCCAGAAGCAGCCAATCTTGCCGGACCTTTAAATGTTTTCATTACTTCTGCACCTGCCAATGAGGAAGGGGAATTTCACATTATTCTCTCTAATTTAAGACCGGGGGAACGCATCAGCGCGATCGCGACCCATCCCGACTACGGCACCTCAGAACCCGCCCTCAATGCCACCATTTTTCAATGAACAATGAACAATTATCAATTATCGCTTAAAACTCTTTTTGTTACCTGTTGTTTGTTGCCGACTATCTTTTTGGGGCGATCGGCAAAGGCGGAAGGAAGTGCCGATTTGATTACCAATGGCGGCGATCGCCCCTATTTGGAATATCGCAATGATTCTTTGGGAGGGATTCCTCGACGTACAACCATTAAAGTTTATGCTAGTGCTGGCGAAGTTATTACCATGGCCTCTTCTGCGATCGATCGAGGCGGGCGTATTGATTGGCGTGCCCCTGATGGTGTAACAACGGGAAGTGTTAATACTGGCTGCCGAATTATTGATGTGGCTGCAGAAACAGCGAAAACCTATACAACCTGTGATATTAATGTGACTCAAACTGGAGTTTGGGAAATTGATTTTGTCAGTCCGAATCCCGGCAATACTACCGATCCTCCCGTTAGGCCAGTCACTGCAAATTGGCCTCAACCTACTAACAGTAGCTATATTTCAGCGTGGGATGTCACCGTAACTAATGGAGGAGTAGCTCAAAGCGGGCGGGTTTATGCCAATTATTTTCCTTGGAATATGGGAGCGAATGGGCGATCGCTCAATTCGGAAGTGGTGGTTTTAACCGATCAAGGGTTTCAATACGAAATCAATCTCAACGGGATCGATCCCTTTGGTTTTATCTTTTTTGCCAATAATAAAGGCTTTCGAGACTCCACCAGCGAACCAATTTATCGCTCGCTCCAATTTGTGGGCAGCAATCCCGGGACAATTCCTTCAGGGTATTCCATTCACCTCCCCTCATCTGCGGATACGTCGGATGATATCACCCAAAAATTATTCATCAATGCTCCCGATACCTCAATGCCTGCAAGTGCCAGCATAAACGGTAGCACGACATGGCTCTATCAGGCTCCGATTATTCCTTCGCCGCCCAGTAATTTTGGCTTCACGGGGACAAGCGGAACGACTGGACTTGCCTTTGTCTCACCTTCAGGGGGAAATTTTACTTTTACGAATAACGGGAACACGGGAACTTATACGATTATTCTCGACCTCAACCAAAATGGAACTTTAGGAGATGGCAACGATCGCATCCTTATCGGTCGTGCTACCCCCGGAGACAATAGCGTGGCGTGGGATGGCTTAGATGGCAATGGCGATGCTGTTCCATCCAGTGATTTTACTTATCAAACAGAACTCACCACAGCTTACGGTGAAGTTCATTTTCCCATGCTCGATCCTGAAAATAACACCAACGGTTTCATTATTCGACGTCTCAGTCCCACGACCAATCCTCCCGATCCCTTGAACATTTACTACGATGACTCTAATACGGGGACGGATTTTACCCTCTGCGCCCAAGGAGAAACGGGGAGTGATTGTTACGGTACTGCCCCTAATCCTCGTTCTGCACTTTTAGGAACGAGCAGTTTTGGCGGAGGTCATGGATGGAGCAATAATTTTGGTAATATTCGCGGTATGGATACTTGGGTGAATTTCCCTATTTTTCCTTCTGTTACAGGAAGTTTCACAATTAGCGACGGTACGACGACAGACACTCCCGGTACTCTGCGAATTGTCAAGCGCATCACAAATATTACTCGCAATGGCAGCACGATATCTGGGGTTGATTTTTCCAGTTTTGTCGATGACACCACCACGACAGACGATAATGCTGACGGCTGGAGTAGTCTTTCTCCCATCGGTATTATTAATTTACCCGACAGCAACCCTCTCACGAGTGGCGATGAGGTTGAATATACGCTGTATCTCCTTTCCGACGGTGCTTCAGCACTATCTGATGTGAATATCTGCGATCCCGTTCCTCAAGGCACGGCTTTTGTTCGCGATACTTATGAGAGCGGTCGCGGTATTCTCTTGCGACAGGGAAATGGTGAAGAGTCTCAAACCAATACTGCTCTCGATAAAGATGAGGGGAAATTTTTTGAGGCTTTAACCCCTGTCGCGATCGATGCTTGTCCCAATGCCAATAATCCGACGGGTGCTGTGGTTATTGAAGGGTTATCTCTCTCCAATACTGCCACGGATAATGTTGGATTCGTTCGCTTTCGGGTAACGGTGAATTGAGAAGATGCGATCTCTTATAAACTACATTGCAGCAATTTTAATGAATTTTCATGAAAAAGAGGGAGGGTGTATTTATATTGCCTCCCTACTCTACAACTCAAGACCAAGATGTATGCCTACCAAGCGTATTTTGGTCTACTCTATCCTCTACTGAAGTTTGAGGCTCCTCTCTAGAGGATATTTGATATTTTTTACTCGAACATTTACAGTTTAGCATTTTTTGTACATTTTTCAAGTCATGATGATTTTTTGTACGTTTTTCAAGTATTAATACATTTTATCGAACCATGTTGACAAATAGTTTTTTTGTATTGTATTGTATTAGTGCAAGAGTTCTAGTCAAATGCCTACCAAGCAAAATTGAGACTCTCTATTCTTTATTACCTCAGAGGTAAAAAAATGTTGAAATTAAAAATTACCGAAAAAGACCTAATTACCTGGATTGCGTTACTTCTTTCTTTCCAAAGTGGTACTTTTGTAACGAAGAAGTACTTTCAGCAGCAATCTTTACTTCATTGTTCAGCAGATATTCAAACTCCCCAATCTCAACATTAGTTTGCGAATATTGGGATGCTTATCCGAAAATCATGTCTATCAGGTTACATTCTGTTGGCCTATAATAGCTGAAGAATAGTGAAAGAACCTAACAACTGGAATTTTTTTCAAATAGAGGAAATTCTTCTGTCTTAGTTTAGGTTGCTCTACACTATGAAATTTCCGCAACAATGTAAGGATAAAAATATTGTATTATTATCTTAATCAGTTGGGATAATAGTTGTAGATATGATATCCTTACATTCTTTCAAAAAAATTGTAGTATCAAATTTTAGCATTGAAAAAAAGGATTAAATATCATGAAACACGGAGGTTGTCGAAATGGATCGGGTCGTCCAAAAGGTAGTGGAAAGTTTCGTAATGAAGATAGCAAAGCTATGCGAGTCCCTACACCAATAAAACCTGTCATAGAAAAAGCATTAGAACTTCGTGAAAAAGATAAAGAACAGGGAATTCCTCTTGGAGATATCACATACAAAAAACATCAACTAAACTTCAAGCGTCCTGAAAATTTTGATATAAAGTCTCCAAAATTTCCAGTTGATGCAACTTTTTACACAACTTACGTCGGAGATATAAACGATTATGATAATATTATGGATTTAGGACAATATCTCATCCAAAATCCAGATCGTACATGGGTTCTAGAAGTAAGTGGAGATTCTATGAAAGGTGCAGGAATTAATTCAGGAGACTTATTGATTGTTGACATCAGCGATGAGCGATTAAATCCCAATCAAGGTAGCATCGTTGCGGTCAATTTTAATGGTGGAGTAACAGTTAAAAGATTTCGTAAGGATAAAGATAAGATTTTTTTGATTTCCGAAACTAAAAACGAGAATAATGAAAAAATAGAGGTCAAAATAGAGATCGCTGAGGAAGATTCTTTTGAGATTGTAGGAATTGTTAAAAAAGTTATTCATTCATTTTGATTCTAACTCAAAATAACAACACTGACGGCTTAAAGGACAACTCGAACAATGAGGATTTCTGGCCGTACAAATCGCTGCCCCAAAATCAATTAAGGTTAAATTCCAAGTGCCGACTTTTGCTTTAGGGGCAACTTGTTCCGCCGCTTGCCATAACAAAGGATCGCGGGATTTAACTCGTCCGCCTTCTAACCCAAAAACCCGCTCTAAAATCCGAGCGACATTGGTATCGAGAACCGCACAAGATTTATTATAAGAATTGGCTAATAGCGATCGCGCTGTATATTTCCCAACTCCCGGAAGTTGTAATAATTTGCTTTCCGTTTTGGGGATTTTGCCATGATATCGTTCTAATAAAATTGTGGCAGTTTCATGCAGTCGAGACGCACGAAAATGCAAACCAAGGGGTTGTAAAAGGTCGCGGATTTCTTCTACCGATCCCGCCGCTAATTCTTCTAAATTGGGATAGCGTTCCATAAACTGCTCGTAAAACGGGGCGGCGGTGGGTGCATCGGTTTTTTGTAAAATAAACTCAGCCGCTAAAATTGCATACGGATCTCGGGTTCTGCGCCAAGGAAAATCGCGAAAATTTTCCCGACTCCATTCTTGCATTTTGCGGCGAAACCATTGTATTTTTGTTCGTTCTAAAGACATTTTTTTAATTTTTTTGACTCAGTTTTAAGTTTTGACAAGCAATATTCTCGTTCCATTCATTCATCAAATAATTGCTGAAGATAGCCAAGTTATTTGCAATCGAAAAAAAGTGGTGCGAACTTCTTCAGACTGTCCGATCTAGATCCTTGTTCCAGCGATCGCAATTAATTGATTTTTTCTATAGTTCCGGCAGTACGATAAAATTTTCCGACTGCAGATTCGCGAATTTCCTCAACGCAATATCTTGCACCTTCTTCCATTAAATTCCGAGGAATCTGTACGTTCCAAGCAGGATTGTATCCTTCGGAAATGACCCTGATTTTTAACTTGCTTCCCTGCTGATAACATTCTAAAATAATCCTCTCGGGAAAAGCTCCTGTTTCTTCTGGTTCTAGGTTTTTTTCGGCAACAACTGGAGTAGAAATGATAGGAGATGAAAGCACTGAAATAGTTTCATCCGATCGTGTCTTTGTTTCTTGTAAACTCCATTTTTCTCGAATGCGATCGATCTGTTCTAAAAATATTTTTCCTTGGTCTGGATTCACCATATTGACAAAATTGGCAAATCCTTGTATTGCAATCATTAAACCAACACGATTGGAACTGCCCCAATGTTTCCCCTCAATGCCATCTTGTTCGATATGATATAAAGCTGCACGAAAGCGCTTGAGAGTTTTTCGATCGATATTCAACGCTTCATTCACAATAATTCCCGTGACTTCTAACTGACTGGATTTGCGCCGCATAATGCGTGTTTTCTCTTCATTAATCACAAACCCTTCATGAGCAACAATCGACTCGGTACGGCGCAAAAGATTGCAAATATAGCGTAAATTGTTCTCCCCCGAAGCAGAAAATGTTAAATCGTCGGCGTAACGCGTATAAGTAAATCCCAAACTTGCCGCCATTCCCTTCAAGCGCCTGTCCAACCGACGACAAATAATATTACTAATGGCTGGAGAAGCGGGAGATCCTTGGGGTAGATGGCGATCGCCTAACGCGACAAAATAAGTTTTCCCATCTAACTCCACCTCTTCTACATCTGCCTCTGTAGACAATAGCGCCAAAATTGTTCCGGCAGCTTCGGAATACCCTAAAGACCGAAATAATCCCTTGACTCGCCGATAAGAAATGGTGGGGAAAAAATCTTTTAAATCGAAATTAATCACCACATCTGCGCCGATATGAGGTCGGGCATTAGTGAGGATCGAGCGATCGCGCCGAAATCCATGCACGGCTTCGTGAACTTCTACCTTGTCTAAAATCTCCCGTAAAAGCCAATGCTGTAAACGTTTTAACCTCGGCATGGGTGCAGAAATTAAGCGTTCTCCGCCTCTTTTTTTCGGCATTTTGAAGCGAATATAATGGGAAAGGGTGGCAACTTGGCGATTGAAAGCGAGAAAGCGCAATTCTCCGACCGAAATGCCCATCGCGATCGCTATTTCTTCAGCAGTATTAACAACCGGTAAATTGCGACTTTGCAAGCGATCGCGATCGCTATTTTTGTGATTGAGTCCCCTAGAAACTCCCTCACCTAAATAAATGATGTCCCGTTGTTTTTGTTGCTGCCATGCTTCAGCGCGATCGCGTCTCTCTCGTTCTCGTCGTTCCTTCGTTTCTTGTTGTTTGCGCCGCGACTCCGCTAAGCGTTGTTTGAGTGCCTGTTTTCGCAATTGCTTCTCGCTGTGCAGTCGGCTGCTTTCTCGGCGCAGTTCTGACAATTCCCGACGCAGTTCCCCCTCACGGCGAATTTCGTCGGCAGGATCGTGGGGAAGGGTGTCTTGCTTCGGCCAAAATCCCAAACGAATCATTTCTGCGAGAACAAATTCTTGTTTCCCTCCTTGACTGCGGATGAGGTCATACAATTCTTGGCGGGTACGGGGTTGTTGAGACATAATATCGCTGCAAAATTCTGAAATTAAGGCAATTTTGAATCCGAACCAGAATCATTGTAGTTCATTCATATCGTTTTTCGCCTTTTCAACCTTCCGATATTCCCACTCCTGCCAGATAATCCTGTAATACAAACTCGTACCCCGATCGCAGCACGGGTTGATTGAACATTACAGGAGAAGAAACCGCCGCAGAATCTAAAACGCGCTGATAGTGGACTAATGCCAGATCGAAGCGACAGGGAAAATCGGCATAATTGGGATATTGTGCTAAAAATAACTCCGCCGTCTGCCAGAGTTTCGCTTGCTTTTGAGGCGTTATCGCGAGAAGTCCGTTGACATCCCAATTATCGGAACTGCGGGTTTTTACCTCAACAAAAATTAGCACCGGATCGGGCGATCGCACCACCAAATCGATTTCCCCCCAGCGACAGTGCCAGCGTTGGTGTAGAATCTGCCATCCTTGCGACTTTAACCAATCGGCAACGATCTCCTCTCCCAATCGTCCCACCTCGAGGGATCGCTTTCCCTGCTTTTGACGTTTAATTTCACTCAAAATTGATTTCTCCGACAATTTTCTCGATAGGATTGCTATATACTGCTTTTGGTGGGCATGACCTACCCTATATAATATTCTCAAAAAACTGCAGGCCACAAAATTGTAAACCCATGATAACAAAAAACTTTCTTTCTCGTATTTCTACAGTTTTAACCAGTTTTCTCCTTTTATTAATCGCAGGCTTTATCTTTTACAACATTTTCGCCTCTCCCGTTCTTGCCGTTTCCTACGAGAAAAGCACCTTTATCGGTGAGGATTTTTCCCATCAAGATTTAAGAGATGATAGCTTCGATCATTCTATTTTGCGTAAATGCGACTTTAGCTACGCCAATTTAGCAGGCGTGGGTTTCTTCTCCTCCAATCTTGATGGGGCTAATTTTGAAGGGGCAAATCTTCGCAATGCTGTTTTGGGATCGGCGCGTTTATCTCATGCAAATTTAACCAATGCTGTCTTAGAAGATGCCTTTGCCTTTGGTGCTTTATTTGCCGGAGCAGATATTGAAGGGGCAGATTTTACCAATGTTTTACTCAGAGCAGACGTTCAAGAAAAACTCTGCAAGATCGCCTCGGGAACGAACCCCACAACCGGACGAGAAACCCGAGAAACATTGCTGTGTTGGTAAAGTCTCAATGTTGCAATTCTGATTTCTCTAACTTTACTCTTTGGGAGAATCAATTTTTAGAGGTTGAGATTGCCAGAAAAGATTATTCACCTTCATAAAGTTCAATACAATCGCTGTCTTTTTGGCAAGCGCGATCGAGGGCTTGTTGGGCGCGATCGACTAAAATTGTAGAAGACTCATTGATGGTCGGAATAAAGGTCGCAATACCGACCGAAATTTTCATGTTTTCCTCTGCTTCTCTAGAATCAGAATCTTCTCCATACTCGAGACTGGTGCGGATTAGTTCGGCAACTTGCAACGCCCAGTAATCGTCGGCATTGGGTAAAATTGCGGCAAACTCTTCCTCTTCATAACGCGCGACTAATTCTTCCGAACGACGGAGGTATTGTTTAATCGTCTTGGCTATTTTTTGCAAATATTTATTTCTGGCTTCCTCTCCATAACTTTCCCGAAAGCTTGCCAAGCGATCGATACGGAATAAGATTAGGGAAAGCGAGGCTGTTTTGCCAGCTAAATTTTGCCACTGTTGATTGAGGTAAATTTCAAAATAACGTCGATTAGCAGTTTGTGTTAATTCATCCACTGTCGAACGTTCCGCCAATTCTTGATTTTCTGCTTGTAGAGATAAAAGAATCTCTTTTTGTTGGGTAATGTCGCGAACGGTAACTGCAAATCCATCTCCTAGTTTGACAGCATTCAAATAGTACCAAATTTTTCTATCTTCTCGTTCGTAGCAAAATTCTCGTTCTAAAGAATCTCCGGTTTCTGCCACTTTGACAAACTCTTCAAATAAGAGGGGATCGTGCTTGCTGAGAAATTTTCTGAGGATAAGTTTGCCAATTAACTCTTCTTTGTTGCGATCGACGACGCGAGAAATTACAGGATTAACAACAATGCAGCGAAAATCGGCAATCTTTCCCGTTCTCGGTTCTCGCACGGATTCTAAGGCAGCAATTCCATCTGAAGATGTGTTTAAAATACTGACCAAAAGAGCGCGAGATTGATGTAATATCTCTTCAGTTTCTTTGCGTTGTTTAATTTCTTGCTGGAGTTGCCTTTTTTGTCGTTGAATCGTGAGTTGACTTTCAATGCGAGCGATCACTTCTTCAACTTGAAAAGGCTTGGTAATATAATCAATTCCTCCCATTTGAAAGGCTTTGACCTTATCTAAAACTTCATCTAAGGCACTAATAAAAATAACAGGAACGTCAGAGATTTCTCGATCGGCTTTCAGTTGAGAGCAGACCTCATAACCATCCATATCCGGCATTTTGATATCGAGCAAAATTAAATCCGGGGCTGCCGATTTTGCGGCTCGCAGGGCAATTTTGCCATTGATAGCCTTGCGAACTTTATAGCCATTTTCCGACAGCATTTGCGAGAGAACGCGCAAGTTTTCTGGGAGGTCATCTACAATTAAAATATCACCAAAAATTTTTTGATTTTGCTCTGTAGTCATTCTTAAATTTTTTCGATTAATTCAATAATTTGATCGAGACGAAATTGATTGACTAAATTGGCGATCGCTTTCGCTAAATCGGCATAGTCTTCGGGTATTTCTGCCACAAGCGTCAGAATTTGTTCGTCATCCAAATCGATCGCGGCTTGATAAAGTCGCTCCCGCCAAGATTTGGGCATGACTCGCAACCCGACTGAATCTAAGAGATTGCCTTGATTTTGACGTTGAGGATGTCGATTAGTATCATCATAAACATAACGGACTCCTAAATGCTTGGCCATTGTCTCAAAAAGTTCTTCCTCTCGGAAAGGTTTCCTTACGAAGTCATCGCACCCAGCAGAGAGAACGATCGCTTTTTCTTCTTCTAAGGCACTGGCCGTTAAAGCAATCACCGCCGTTGCATTTCCTTTGATGGTTCTTTTAATATATTTAGTGGCTTCATAACCGTCCATGACGGGCATTCGCATATCCATCCAGATCAAATGAGGCTCCCAAGTTTCCCAAACCTTAAGTGCTTTTTCTCCATTTTCAGCTTCTTTGACTGCAAATCCAAGGGGTTGTAACAATTTAATTAAAAGCGTGCGATTGCTGGGGCGATCGTCTACGACGAGAATGCGATATTGGATTTGGCGATCGGCGAGGGCAATGACCCGACGTTTGGCGGTTGTTTGCGGAACTTGATTGGCGAGGGCAACATTAACCCGAATTTCAAAGCTAAAGATACTGCCTTTTTTTCGCACGCTATGGACGCGAATATCTCCCCCCATCAAACGAATAAATTTGCGACTGATGAGCAATCCCAACCCCGTTCCTTCTTGAAGTTCTTCTCCGGATTGGGTTTGCGTAAAGGCTTCAAAAAGGCGATCGAGTTCTTCTGGGGCGATGCCCATGCCGGTATCTTCAATTTCAAAGTGAAGGGTTGTTAGGGATTCCGCTTCTAAACCTTCTTTGTCAAGAGATGAAGTTGCAAGCGAAGGTTGGGATTTTTGATTATTAGTTGTTCCTGTATTGTCCGTTGAGGTCGTTCGCTTTAGCGTTCCCGATCGGGAGTAGGGATGGCGAATTGCATTCGCCAGATCCAATTGACCTGTTGATAATTGTTCATTGCTCATTGAAAAAGCTCGCACGGCAATGAATCCTATATGAGTAAATTTAATGGCATTGCCTAATAAATTGATCAGTACTTGGCGCAGTTTAACGAGATCTGTGCAAATATATTGTGGAAGATTTTCTTCTCGTTTAAAAATTAATTGCAAGCCTTTGTTTTCAGCTTGTAAAATAAACATGTCTTCGAGTTCATCTAAGAGACGGTAAAGATCGAAATTGACAGGCATCACGGCGGTTTTTCCTGCTTCGATTTTCGAGAGATCTAAAATATTATTGATCAAGGTGAGTAAGTGTTCGCCACTGCGATTAATAATGCTAACATTTTCTCGATCGCTCTGGGAAAGACTATCCGAACGATTCATCAGTTGAGAAAAGCCGAGAATGGCATTGAGAGGAGAGCGCAATTCATGGCTCATATTGGCAATAAATGTACTTTTAGCTTTATTCGCTGCGTCTGCTGCTTCTTTGGCGCGAATCAGTTCTTCTTCTACAGCAATACGATCGCTGACATCGTTTTGAATGCCAATAAAATGAGTGAGATTCCCACTAGAATTATGAACGGGAGAAAGGCTTAATTCGCTCCAAAAGGATGTTTTATCTTTACGCTGATTCTGGAAAAGCACCTGACAAAATTCCCCATTTTCAAGGCTATGTTGTAATTTCTGAAAATCGGCACTTTCGCGATCGCTTTCCAGTACAAAATAGAATTTTTGTCCTAATACTTCCTCGCGACTGTATCCGGTAATGCGCTCGAAGCCGGTATTCACAAAGATAATGGGATAATTTTCGACGCGAGCATCGGCAATAATAATGCCATTCACCGATTCTGCGATCGCTCTTTTCAGAATTCGCAAAGATTCCTCGATGGCTTGGCGAGATTCGATTTCTTCTTGGAGTTTTTGGTTTTGATGTTGCAGTTGCAATTGTAGCGATCTCATTCGCAATTGATTTTCAATGCGTGCCAATACCTCTACGGTTTCAAAGGGTTTGGTAATATAATCGACTCCGCCAACTTGAAAACCTTGCAGTTTATTAATGGCTTCGTGCAAAGCACTGATAAAAATGATAGGAATATCGCAAGTTTCGGGAGTGCCTTTTAAGGTTTCGCAGACCTGATAGCCATTTAAACCGGGCATATTAATATCCAATAAAATTAAATGCGGTGGTTTTGAACGTGCCGATTTTAAAGCTAATTTACCATTGGGAGCCACGCGTACTTCATAACTTTGCTCGGCGAGCATTTGGGTTAATACGCTTAAATTTTCTGGCGTATCATCGACAACGAGAATACTCGTAGATTCGGATAGAGATGCTCGGACATTCATGGATTTTCTCCTCGTTTGGTGAATTCTAGTAATTGCTCGAGTTTGTCAGCGATCGGCTATCTGGATAGATTGATCAAAACGTGTTTTAAGGCTGACATGATTATAAAAGTCTTAAAGCTGTTTGTTTGCGATCGGTAATATTAGTTTAGACAATCTGTTTTTCAATCAGTTCGAGTAAATACTCAAACTCATAACGCGACACGAGAGCGAGTAAAGTAGCAGCTAGTTTTTTATGTTGCAATGGAATTTCTGCAATTAACTTTTCCATTTCGCTAATATTTCCTTCAATAAGAGCGTGCTGAAATTCCTGCAACCATATTTTCGGCAGTATCGCGAGATCTTCAGGAACAAGTTGAGAAGGTGTAATACTTTCTTCTGCGATCCCAGGCTCTTCATAAATAAACTGAATCTCTAAATGCTTTTCTAAGGCTTGGAAAATATCATTTTCTCGAAATGGTTTGCGAATAAAATCGGCAAACCCAGAGGCCAACACGACGGCTTTCTCTTCTTCTAAAACACTGGCTGTAATGGCAAGAATTTTGGGACTTTCTCCTCGAGAATGGCTGTGAATGATATGGGCGGCTTCGTATCCATCCATGATGGGCATTCGCAAATCCATCCAAATCAACTGGGGTTGCCATTCTTGCCAAATTTCGCTCGCTTCTTGACCATTTTGAGCTTCTTTGAGGGCAAATCCAAAAGGGGCAAGGAGTTTCATTAAGAGTTGGCGATTGACGAGTTTATCATCAACAATAAGGAGGCGATAATTAGCAGGTTGAGGGGTAGCGATCGCGATCGCTCGACGGCGAGAAAAATGAGATTTAACTTGAGAGGTGGCTAAAGCAACTTGAATGTCAAATTGAAAGGTTGTGCCGCGATTCAATTCGCTTTGCACGGTAATATCTCCTCCCATCAAGCGCACGAATTGACGAGAAATGGGCAAACCTAACCCCGTTCCTTCTTTTGCTGTTGCACCACTTTGAGTTTGTCCGAAGGCGGCAAAAACTTGCTCGATTTCTTCTGAGGCAATTCCTACGCCAGTATCTTCGATTTCAAAATGAATTTGGTGTTGGTTCTTGGTTATTGGTTGTTGACTGAGGGTGACGGGTGACGGGTGACTGATATGGACGGAAATTCCGCCTTCTTGGGTAAATTTAATGCCGTTGTTAATGAGATTGATTAACACTTGGTTGAGTTTGGTGCGATCGCTGTGAATGAAGCGAGGGACATCTTCCGCACAATCGAAATGGAGTTGTAAGCCTTTTTCTTCGGCTTTGATATATAACATTTGCTCGACTTCATCTAAGAGGCTATAGAGGTCAAAATCTGAAGGATTGAGGCTGGTTTTCCCGGCTTCAATTTTTGATAAATTTAAAACATTATTAATCAGGGTTAATAAATATTCGCCACTGCGATTGATGATATTGACATTTTCTTGATGTTCGGGGGACAGGGCTTGCGATCGCGTCAGGATTTGTGAAAAGCCGAGAATGGCATTGAGAGGGGTTCGCAATTCGTGGCTCATATTGGCAAGAAAGGTGCTTTTGGCTTGATTAGCTGCATCGGCTTTTTCTTTGGCGATTTCTAATTGTTGGTTGGACTCGGCTAGTTCTGCGGTGCGTTCTTCGACCCGTTGTTCTAAGGTTGCAAAAGCATCTTGCAATTGTATTGCCATGCTATTAAAAGATCTAGACAATTCTCCGAGTTCATCCTCTCTTTTCATCTCAACTATTTTATGCCACTTTCCGCGAGCGAGTTTTTTTGCCGAATGATTGAGATCTAAAATCGGTCGCGTGACCCATTGTGCTGTTAAAATGCCGATCGCGATCGCGACTCCTAAAGCGGCAAAACACAGAACGATTGTCGTGCGGTTATTCGCGTGAATTTGCGCCATAAAATCAGCTTCAGGAATGGTTACGACAATAAGCCAGTCGAGGCCGTACTCGTCCCGAAAAGGTTGCACTTGTACGAATTCTCGCCGACCATTGAGGGTAAATTCGAGTTGTTCGGGGGTTTGAATGCGATCGAAGCTGCCAAAATGGTCTTTTAAATAATTTGCTGTGTCTCGCACGATCGGATTATCGAGTTCCGTCGCTTGTAGTCGTTTGACTTCCTCTCCGTTCTTGAGGTAAGGAGGCTCGTCCAGAGAGGTCATTAATAATTGGCCAGAACGCTCCATAATAAAAGTTTCCCCCGATTTGCCAATTTCTAGATTTTGCAGAAATTGGGCAAATTCTTCCGATAAAAAGAATTCTGTTGAACAAACTCCAAGAATGTCGCCTTTACGATCGTAAACGGGGATGCTTGCAGATAACAGGGGCAAATTAACGATCGCATCGAGAAAAATATCGCCCCAAACAGGTTGACCTGCCGCGATCGCATTTTTATACCAAGGGCGCTCTCGGGAATCGTAGCGAGGTACTCTCTCATCAAGGTTAGGCTCGGTTATATTTCCTTGGGAGTCAAGTTTATAATCCACAAAACGATTATTAGTATCCTTGCTAACTATTGTAAAAATCATGGGTTTGCCCGGTTCTGTTCCCACCCCAAAAAATCCCCCATCTTCTTCGCGACCGCAGGAAATCCAACTATTACTCGGAAACAATTGTGACTGCTTCCAGAGAAGATAAGCGCCTTGAATCTCAGTCAGATCGATATCTCCTTGGGCAAAGGCACTGGCATTGAGTTGATTGATAATATGAGGCGCTTCCGTATAAATTCTCAATTCTCGCTCAATTCTTTCAGTCAGTTCTTTTCGCAACTGCAAAGCTAGGTCATTGACTGCTTTTTGTCCGTTTTTAAACGAGAGATAGCCGACAACTCCCACCGTGCCAAAGATTTGCAGGATAAAAGGAACGAGCAAAACTACACGCAAGGATAGGTGCGAGGATAAACGCAAGAACAGTTTTCTCGATAAATTCGCGCAGGAATTGGACCAAGATTTGAAAACCATACAATTTCCGAAAGTGCCTAACTTTTAAATTTAATTGAGATTGCCTGTTTTTTCAATAAGTTCGAGTAAATACTCAAACTCATAACGTGCTACAAAATCGAGCAAAGTAACAGCTAGTTTTTTATGTTGTGAGGGAATTTTCTTGACCAACATTTCCATTTCTCTAACTCTACCTTCAATAAGAGCGTGCTGAAATTCCTGCAACCATATTGTCGGCAGCATCACGAGATCCTCATGAACAAGTTGAGAAGGTGTAATATTTTCTTCTGTGGTCGCAGGTTCTTCATAAATAAACTAAATCTCAAAAGATAGATTTGTGAGCAACGGGAGTTCAAAAAAATGAAAAAATAGACAATAAAAGTATAAAAAATGATAGCGATCGCGAATAATATCTGCTATAATAGAGACAGCAAAAACAAAACTATTGTTTTTGACTTAATTGTTTTTTCATGCTTTAAACTCTGCCAATTAATCGGTTTCTTAATAAGTTACTCCAAAGGTCAGGTAATATGCCATCAAACCCATCCCAAAAAAAATCCGAGAAACAACCGGAAAACAAATCGACTCTCAAGGAAATTCGCGCTACAAGATTGGAGAAAGTCGAACAGTTAAAACAAGAAGGATTGAATCCCTATGCTTATAAATGGGAATCAACTCACTGTGCCGCAGAATTACAAGAAACCTATGCCGATCTCGCTGCCGGAGAAGAAATTGATGTCGCCGTTTCCATTGCCGGACGAATTACGGCCCGTCGCGTTTTTGGGAAATTAGCATTTTTTAGCTTGCAAGATGAAAGCGGAAATATTCAGCTTTATTTAGAAAAAAAGCGCATTCAAGCCAAAATGGAGGAAATTCCTAATGCGTTTAACCTCCTGAAAAAATTAACCGATGTCGGGGATATTTTCGGCGTTAAAGGGACAATTAAGCGCACAGAAAAAGGCGAACTTTCTATCTATGTCAGCGAGTATGCCATGTTGACTAAATCTCTCTTACCTTTACCGGATAAATGGCACGGTTTAACCGATACAGAAAAGCGCTATCGCCAGCGTTATGTCGATTTAATTGTGAATCCATCCGTCCGAGAAACCTTTCGCCGTCGCGCTAAAATTACCGCCGCAATTCGCCGTTATTTAGACGATCGCGGCTTCATTGAAATTGAAACTCCCGTTCTACAAAGCGAAGCCGGAGGAGCCGATGCTCGTCCTTTTACGACTTATCATAATACCTTGCAGATGGATTTATATCTGCGAATTGCCACAGAATTACACCTCAAACGCTTAATTGTTGGAGGGTTTGAGAAAGTCTTTGAATTAGGGCGAATTTTCCGCAATGAAGGAGTTTCGACTAAACATAATCCCGAATTTACGAGCATTGAAATTTATCAGGCTTATGCCGATTATTATGATATGATTGCGCTGACAGAGAATTTAATTACCGATGCAGCCCGAGAGGTATTGGGAACATTAAAGCTCTCCTATCAAGATACAGAAATAGACTTGACTCCTCCTTGGCGACGAGTCACCATGCACGAGTTAGTTCTCGAAGTTACGGGATTAGATTTTGGCGCTTATCAAGATTTTAACCAAGCCAAAGAAGCGGCTAAAACTGCTGGAATTGAGATTCCTGCGAAATGTCAAACCATTGGAGCTTTATTGAATGAAGCCTTTGAACAAAAGGTGGAAGAAACATTAATTCAGCCAACATTTGTTTTAGATTATCCCAAGGAAATTTCTCCTCTCACTAAGCCGCACCGCTCGAAAATAGGTTTGGTAGAACGGTTTGAATTGTTTATTTTTGGACGAGAAACAGCGAATAGTTTCTCAGAATTAACCGATCCCATCGATCAGCGAGAGCGACTGGAATTACAGGCAGCTAAAAAAGCGGCTGGAGATTTAGAAGCGCAAGGGGTTGATGAAGATTTCTTAGCTGCTTTAGAGTATGGAATGCCTCCGACGGGAGGCTTGGGAATTGGGATCGATCGCTTGGTGATGATCTTGACCAATTCCCCTAGCATTCGCGATGTTATTGCCTTTCCTCTGCTCAAAAATACCAGCGCGGTCATGCAATCTTTTGATTACGACCCAGAAAAAAAAATCCTGAAAGTTGAGTTTGCTAATGGTAGTGTCTACAAATATAATGACGTACCGGAGGACGTTTATAAGGAAATGAAAAATACTCCTTCTTTAGGGCAGTTTTTTAATTCTCAGGTACGAGAAAAATATGGTTTCGATCGTGAGAAATAAGAAATAGCTTATTGCTGCCAAAACTTTAAGAGTGCAGTCTTTGCATTTTTCATTCTCTTCTCAGTTTTCTTAACTCTATTCTCACAAAATTTAAGCCAGAGTTCAGCCAACGAATTTATGATAAGAGCGATCGTAAAATTACGATCGCTTCCCTCATCTCGATCGCGAAAATATGAAACGCCAAGTATTTCCCATAACATCTCAGAGAGGCTTTTTTCTTCGCAGTATCATGGCTTTAGTTTGCACGATATTCATTGGTGCGATCGCTCCATTATCCCCTCTCAAGGCACAGGAAAATCAAAATATCCCCTTGTTTTCCGAAAGCAAACTTTCTGCCACGATCGTACAAATGGAAAAAGATTGGGCAGAAGAATACGAAGAATATTTTGGCACAGAGTTTGTGAACTTGGCCATGCAAACAGAAGAGATGGCGCGATCGCTGACTCAACTGGGAGAAGAAACGGGAACTCGTCCCGCGATCCTCTGGTTGCTCTCCAGAAGCGATCGCCTCAATATTGCTCTGACGACTCCGGGGAAACCGCCTATTTCCCGCAATATTATGGCAGCCGATCGCGAATCTTTGCAACAAACAATTCGCTCCTTTCGGCGAGAACTTGTCGATCCTCGCAGACATCATTCAAAACGCTACAAAAACTCTGGAAAGCAGCTTTATGATTGGATAATCGCACCCATTGAAGCAACATTAGAAGCAGAAAATATTGATACAATTATTATTAGTGCTGGCTCGGGATTGCGAACTTTTCCTTATGCCGCCTTATACGATGGCGAACATTTTTTAATTGAAAAATATAGCTTAACAAATACCCCCGCATTTTATCTGACATCAAGAGAATATAAACCCCTCAAAAATTCTCGTGTTTTGGCAATGGGAGCCTCGGAATTTAGCGATCTTGCCCCTTTACCCGGAGTCACCATCGAACTCGAAACGATTACCCAGAAACTTTGGCAAGGAGAGGCTTTTTTAAACGAAACCTTTACCCTCAATAACTTACAAGATCGCCGCAAAAACTATCCTTTTGAGATCGTTCATTTAGCCACTCACGCTCAATTTCAACCGGGAGACCCCAATGCTTCTTTCATTCAACTTTTTGATGAAAAATTAACCCTCGATCGCCTCGATCGCTTGAATTTAAATAATCCTCCCGTAGAATTATTGGTCTTGAGTGCTTGTCAAACTGCTCTCGGCGATCGTGATGCTGAATTGGGTTTTGCGGGTTTAGCCGTGCGATCGGGTGTTAAATCAGTTCTTGCCAGTTTGTGGCAAGTCAGTGATGTGGGATCGGTTGCCTTAATGAGCGAATTTTATCAGCAATTAAAAGATACCTCCACCAAAGCAGAAGCATTGCGAAAAGCTCAACTTGCTATGATTCGTGGAGAAGTGCGCTTGGAGGATGGAGAATTATTGAATTCTTCGACGCGAGTTGCTTTCCCGAGGAATATTGCGATTGCAGGAACTACTGATTTTTCACATCCCTATCATTGGGCGGCTTATTCTTTAGTGGGTAGTCCTTGGTAATTGAGAGAGAGTTTTGCAATGTCTCCTCAGAAGCTTCTTTCTGGGTTAAGTCAATCAGATTTGGCAGATCAACAAGGGTACTTTCTTGTGCTAAGAGCGTCAGATCACCCCACTTCACTTCACCTTTTCCAGTGCAGAAGCCGACGCTAAAGTGAGTAATCTTACCCTCTTTTACTTTGAGGACGGCCCCTGCTATAACAAACTCTACGTTGACAGTGAACTGAAGCTCTCCCAGGTCGACCTTTTCTCCAAACTTTAGCTTAAGGGAAGGCTTATGCTGGGAGACAATCGTATGTTCAACTAGGGGGATATCCATGCCCTCTTCATCCGCATCTTGGTCTTTTTCATCCTTATCTGGTTTTTCACTTTTGAGGTCGTTTTGCAATTCCTCATTTTCGCCCCATGTTTTAACCAGAATATCTGTCACCTTGATGTTTAAAAGCTGGTCAACCTGCTCAAGCATTTTCTCCAAGAGTTTCTGGTAGAAAGCGTCAGGTATAGTAATACTCTTGGCTTCTTCAGCAAACTTCTCTTTGAAGATTTTAAGCTTATCATTGTCTGCCAGTTCAGCTGCTTTTTCTCTCAAACACTCCTTAGCTCTGAAGAACTGACTTAAAGTTGCATTGCCATTGTTCATAATAGTGAACCTCCGGATAGTTGAGAAAACGGTTAATTACTGTGAACCAGTGAGTCTTATGGTTGGGACTATTTGCTAAATCAAGTGGTTGCTGCTATAGCGAGTGTTTTAGGTTGCTGGCTTTTTGATTGAACCCTCGGAGACTTGAATACTTCGCTGCCCTCCATCGAGATTGGGGACAAAGTGAATAGCCAGCTTGAGGGGAAAATTGCTTTGGGTAATAATGCGCTGAGTTCCTAGGGTTTTAACGGGTTCAAAGTGAATATCCATTTCAGTTGTTAGTTCTTCAGATCTCTGCTTTCTTAGGCGAGAGGCTAACACACCCACAACTCCCAAAACCACGACAATGACGAGCCACAGCCAGATTCGTTGGCTCTCAACAGGGTTGGGTTGACGCACGTCACCGACACCAGTTGGCTCAACCTCGACGGGTGCCTCTGTTGGAAGCGGAGAGGGTGTAGTTTGGGGTAAAGGGGAAGGTTCTACTACTGGGGAAGGTTCTACTACTGGGGAAGGTTCTACTACTGGGGAAGGTTCTACTACTG
>NZ_JCAMRX010000024.1:0-1172 GCF_059821285.1 Spirulina sp. LEGE 11439 | reverse complement strand
GGGAAGGTTCTATTACTGGGGAAGGTTCTACTACTGGGGAAGTAGTAAGTTCAGGATTTTCAATGATTTCAGAGATGGTAGCCTCTATTACAGCTATGGTAGCAAGTACTTCATCCAGTTCAGCTTCTTTAGCAGCGATCTGAGAACCTAAAGCCTCGATTTGCTGGTTATATTCAAGCACTTCCAGAGTACTGTCCCGTATTTGAATAAGCTCTGCTTGCTCTGCTTCCAACTGAACAATCTCCTCTTCAATCGCATCAGCTTGGGCTAAGAGTTCTTGCAGCCGGAACTCTAAACTTTCCAATTCTGCTGACAACTCTTCTGCTGTTAGTTGAGCAAGCTGCACAACCTCTAGAGATTGACCTTGTATGGGTAACTGTTCAGCTAGCGTATGCAGCCCAAAGGTATGACTAGGAGGAGCCTGCAAACTCAAAGCTAAGGTCAAAAAGAAGAGTCTCAATGTCCTCAGTCTCGGCTGCTTTGGGTACGTCTTTCCGATCATAAAGTTATGTCCAGATGAGTAACGAGTTGTAGTATTATGCTGTTCAGCTATTCGACACAGTAAGCTCAATTCAAATTCTTAAGACATTATAGACAACTTCTTGTTAAGGGTAGCCATCCTTAATGCGATCGCTGAATAAAATTATTTTTACACCACAACTATACATAGTGGATTTTAATTTCGTAATGAGTATCTCTACTTAAATAACGGAGAAAATTCACTTTACCTGTTAAATTTTATATTAGTTTCTATTCTCAAGATTTTTGCGATCGCAGCCTAGAAAAAACTGAAAAAGGAAAGTTTTCCAAGCGATCTCCAGTTGGGAAAAGCAAGAAAAATGTACAATAATGGGGTCTACCGAACCTAGTATGTAGAACTAAGTTGAGAAAAACGAATCCAACCCAACTCTGATTTTGAAATTATCAAAGTTTCTGAAGCCGTATCCTTTTCATTTTTAAGCAAAGCATATTTGCTCTTTTTCAGCACTTCTAGTTTTTTCTCTCTTTTCTTTTTCTGTTTCATTTTTTCTGCTTCTCTTTTTATTTTTCTTCTTTCCTTGTCTAACTCACTATTAATTTGCTTCATTACCTGAAACCTATCTGCTACTATTTCCGCTGGGAGCAGGTCAAACCTGCTGAACACATGAACTATTGACAAATAAGATAAAAAG
>NZ_JCAMRX010000003.1:98032-265569 GCF_059821285.1 Spirulina sp. LEGE 11439 | reverse complement strand
GCAATATAAACCTCGTTTAACACGCTTTCCTGAAGGTTTCCAGCTTTCGGGTTTTTCACCAAATGTCGGCAAGAAATCATCATCTACAAACGATGCTTTCGAGGTGTAACTTTCCTCAATTTCCATGTACTTTATCTCGTACTGTTCGCACAATTGCTTGATGCGGTCTTTTAGTTTAGCAGTTGGTACTTGTACGAACTTTTGGTTATTTTTTACACCGATATTAATCCCGTCTTTTTGACCTTTGTTCCAGCCAAAGACAATCCGACCAATGCCATTCTCTAAGCAGTGACTCACGACCAATTTCGCTGCTTTATTGACTGCATCTCGCATCTGACGATTGCGTTTTTCAGTGATACGAGCGAGACGCTGTATGATGCTAGAAAATATAGCGATCGTGCGCTTTGGGTCAGTCGATGAAGAATTAACAAAGATTATCGATCGCCTCTTGGAATTACCCTCTCGAGAAGCCGTCTCTCTCGTCCTCCAATCCACCCGCCCAGAATTATTAGAATGGTTGAGAAACCAAGAATTAAGAGACAATAATTAACCCAAAACACGAAATCGATCGCGACGCAAATAACCAATACTTCATAAAGGCGATCGCATTTCCTCGATCGCGAAGACAAGAAAAAGGATTAACAATTCCTGAATTTCAATCTACTTGTAGATTGAGACTTAATTCAGAGAGGAAAGCGATCGCGCAAAATTCAATATCATTCCAGACTCACTTTTTTGTGAGAAAAAAGACAAAATAGTGCGATCGACCTCGATCGGGATAAGACAAGAGATGTACGAGGAAACGATCGAGTCTTCACTTCTGCCAAAATTATTTGCTGCCTTACCCATTTTTCGTCGGATATGGTATTGATAGGAAAAAGCGGTACGGATGCACAAAACGTTTCCCTCTTCCTGTAGCTTGTGAAGGGTAATCGTCTACCCCAAGTCCCCTTCTCATTCTGTTAAGTTTCATTAACGCTCATGTCAACTCTCGTCATCGTTGAATCGCCTACTAAAGCGCGGACTATCCGTAATTACTTACCCAATGGCTATCGCGTCGAAGCCTCAATGGGTCACATTCGCGATTTACCCTCCTCTGCGGATGAAATTCCCCCCGCCCACAAAGAGAAGGACTGGGCGAAATTAGGTGTTAATGTCAAAGATAAATTTGCACCCCTTTACGTCGTCCCCAAGACCAAGAAGAAGGTCGTTAAAGAACTCAAAGAAGCCCTAAAAGTGGCCGATGAGTTAATCCTTGCCACTGACGAAGACCGGGAAGGAGAGAGCATCTCGTGGCACTTGCTGCAAGTCTTGAAACCCAAGGTGCCGATCAAGCGCATGGTATTTCACGAAATTACCGAAGATGCCATTCAAAAAGCATTGCAAAATTGTCGGGAAATTGATAATAATTTAGTTCGCGCTCAAGAAACTCGCCGCATTCTCGATCGCTTGGTGGGTTATACTCTCTCTCCCCTCCTCTGGAAGAAAATTTCTTATGGTTTGTCGGCAGGTCGCGTACAATCAGTAGCAGTCCGTTTGCTCGTGCGGCGAGAACGAGAACGCCGCGCTTTTCGCTCTGGAGGCTACTGGGATTTAAAAGCGACTTTAGAACAGAAAAAGAGCCTGTTTGAAGCCAAACTCGTCACGCTGAAGGGTAAAAAGCTAGTGACAGGGAGCGACTTTGACCCCAACACCGGACAAATTACCAAGGGTAAAGATGTGGTGTTGTTGAATGAAGAAGAAGCAACAGCACTGCGCGATCGCATTGTCGATCGAACATGGAAGGTCGCCAATACGGAAGAGCGCCCCACCAAACGCCGTCCTTATCCGCCTTTTACCACCTCCACCCTGCAACAGGATGCTAACCGCAAATTAGGCTTATCGGCGCGGGATACCATGCGGACAGCGCAGAAGTTATACGAAGAGGGCTATATTACCTATATGCGGACGGACTCCGTGCATTTGTCCGATGAAGCGATCGCGGCGGCGCGATCGTGTGTTGAGGAAAAATACGGCAAGGAATATCTCAGCCCCAAACCCAAACAGTATACGACCAAAAGCAAAGGAGCGCAGGAGGCACACGAAGCCATTCGCCCGGCAGGATCGACCTTTCGCACCCCCCGAGAAACTGGATTAAGCGATCGCGAATTCCGACTCTACGACCTGATTTGGAAGCGGACGGTAGCCTGTCAGATGGCCGATGCTCGCCTCACACAAATCACCGTTAATATTGAGGTAGAAGATGCAGGGTTTCGTGCCAATGGCAAGCGCATTGATTTTCCCGGTTTCTTCCGCGCCTATGTGGAAGGCTCGGACGATCCCGATGCTGCTTTGGAAAATCAAGAGGTTTTATTACCGGAATTAAAAGTAGGAGATACGCCAAAATGTAACGAACTCGAAGTTCTGCAACATGAAACCAAGCCTCCTGCCCGTTACTCGGAAGCCTCACTGGTAAAAATGCTAGAAAGTGAGGGTATCGGTCGTCCCAGTACTTATGCTAGTATTATCGGCACGATCGTCGATCGCGGCTATGCTCAAATCCGCAATAAAACCTTGATTCCCAGTTTTACCGCTTTTGCCGTCACCAGTTTATTAGAGTCTCATTTCAACGATTTGGTAGACACTCGTTTTACCTCTCGCATGGAACAAACCCTCGATGAAATTGCCACGGGAGAAGTGCAATGGTTGCCCTATTTGGAAAAGTTTTATTTAGGGGAAATGGGATTAGAAACTCAAGTTAAAGTTCGCGAAGAGGAAATCGATCCCAGTGTTGCTAAAGCGGTCAATTTAGAGAATCTCGATGCAAGGGTAAAAATCGGGCGTTTCGGTCCTTATATTGAGGTGGAGAATGGAGAAGAAAAGATTGCGGCATCTATTCCTCCGGATTTAACACCATCGGATTTGAATCCCGAACAAGTAGAAGTTTTAATCCGACAAAAATTAGAAGGTCCCGATAAATTGGGGCTGCATCCAGAAACAGGAGAACCGATCTATATTCTCACGGGAAATTATGGACCCTATGTACAGTTAGGAGAGAAAACAGAGGAGAATAAAAAACCCAAACGTGCTTCGCTTCCCAAAGGACTGAAGCAAGAAGATTTAACCCTTGATATTGCGGTTGGATTATTAGCTTTACCGCGAACTTTGGGAGTTCATCCAGAGACAGAAGGTAAAATTCAGGCTAGTAATGGACGTTTTGGACCCTATGTAGTTCATACTCAAGGAAAGGACAAAGATTATCGTTCGATTAAAGCTCCAGATGATGTTTTAACGATTACTTTGGCACGTGCTTTGGAGTTGTTGGCACAACCGAAAAAAGGACGAGGACGCAATGCTTCTAAAACACCTTTACGAGAATTGGGCAATCATCCCGATGATGATAAACCTGTAAATATTTATGAGGGTCCTTACGGGAAATATATCAAACATGAAAAAACTAATGTTGGTATTCCTGAAGGGGAAACGGTAGAAAGTATTACGCTGGAAGCTGCATTAAAGTTGTTAGCAGAAAAAGCCGCAACGAAGAAAACAACTCGTAAATCAACAACTCGTAAATCAACAACAAAGGCCAAGACAACAAAGGCTAAAACAACAAAAGCTAAAACAACAAAAGCTAAAAAGTCAACTAAACCGAAGGATGAAGACAAATAAATCTGAATGAAGACTGAAACGATTACTGACTCGAGGAGAAATAAAGTTATGACCTTAAGTCATGTTGTTATCGCAAAATGGGCGATCGCTGACTATCACCAGATGATAGCATCAGGAATTTTAAACGAACGTCATGTTGAATTATTAGCGGGAGAAATTGTTGAAATGAGTCCGGAAGGTCCCTTGCATACTGTTTATGGGGAGGGACTCGCAAACTATTTAAGAAGGTGTTTATCGGGACGTGCTTGGATTCGAGAAGCGCGTCCGATTACACTCTCCAATTCAGAACCCGAACCTGATATTGCGATCGTGCGATTACCTTGGTTTCAGTACTGCGAACATCATCCTTATCCCGATGATATTTTTTGGATCGTTGAAGTCTCTGATTCTACTTTAGCCAAAGATTTGACCGTAAAACAACAAATTTATGGACAAGCTGGAATTGCAGAATATTGGGTATTAGAGATTCAAGCTCAAAAAGTAATTATATTTCGAGATCCATCCTCTGATGGGTATAATAATAAACAAGAATTTGAGGTAGGAAATATCACCTCTCTTGCCTTTCCAGAGGTTAAAATTCCTGTAGAAAGTATTTTTTCGGGTGAAATTTTAAATTAACTCGATAATATGCGATCGCACGAAATTTCTTTCAGCGATGATAATCTCTTCCCGATCCATATTTCCACGCATCCAACCAACGATGATAAGAATATTGTTTATTGGGAAATAATGACTTTCTCAATGGTTCGAGTTTATTTCCTACAGGATATAAACCGGTATAAACTGCCAAATTAAGATAATGTTTTAACCAATCGAGTAACGCAAGAATTCCGACTTGAGGCAATAAGGGAAATACTAATTTGGGATTGACGCGAGGTAAAGTTTTAATTAAACCAGAAAACTGAATGACATCTTGTAAAAATGGTGATAAGACATCATCTCCTAATTCATTCATCACCGAAAAAACACCACTGAGTAACTCATTAATTTGGTTGGGAGAAACTTGGCGATCGCAAGCAACACTCATGGTACGCTGAAAAAGCCAAGTGACTGAGATATTGGGTTGATAGGGTTGTAACAATTGGAGAGATTTATAATCCATTGTATCGACAATTTTCGCCTCTTCTATGCCTATTGTTAAACGCTTTAAATGACGCATCATCGAACCAAAACCACCAAAGCTAACAGGAGATTGAGAACCGCTACTATCCCCAACGGGTAAAATACGATTCCAAGGTAAGCGAATGGGACTTTTGCGATAAGAAGGGAAAAATCCAAATAAAAATCGCTGAAAATCTAATTGAGATAATTCAATCTTTTGATATTGAGGAAGTAAGCGGAAATACTCTTCCATGAAAAACTCTAAACTAAAACGTTTTGGGTTCGCGTCGAGATAAGTAAACAAATAGGTCGTGCGTCCATCTTTTGCTGGAAAGGCTTCCCAGAAATACTGACATTGATTCTGAATAGGAGTAAAAGAAACCAGCAAATCACCTTTTTCGTTCTCTGTATATCCCTTTGCACAACTTCCTACAACCAAACAAATCCCCTCCGGTTTTATCCCTTGTCTCGCTTGCTGTATAATGGGGGAAAAATGTCCCATTGCATCAATTAAAAGACTGGCTCTTAATTTCACTGCTCCTGCTTGAACGAATACACCATCGGGATGAATAGTTACAGAAGAAAACGAGGTTTTTTCAAGTAATTTCCCTCCTGCATTGAGAAACTTTTGTTTGAGAATTTCGAGGAGATATATTGGATCGACTCCAATATTGAGAATATCGTTAACCCACATTTCGACTCCTTGATGAAAAGCGACTCTTGCGGGATTGTATTCCGTTGCGATCGCACTCTCTAATTCCTCTTCCGTCAGTAAATCTAATTCGAGAACAACTCGTAATTCTTGACGGGAAATATTCCATTCTTGCTCTCGTCCGCGTAAAATCCCTCTTTCTAATACGGCAACACTCCACCCTCGTTGCTGTAATGTAGTGCCGATTAAAATCCCTAAAGTTCCCCCACAAACGAGAAAATCAAAATCGCGATCGCCGAGGATTTCCTTACTTTCTCGAACAACATGAGGAATCGGAATTTCTCCCGCTCGCAAATTCTGCCACAGTCGATCTACATTTCGCAAGCGCTGCAAAACAGCCTCAGACTGTTGAGATAAAATTGTTTCTGTCAGCGACATAATATGAGTATCTTTAACGGGTGACTGAAAAAGGTAATTCAATAAAGAAAGTTGTTCCTATTTCGTGACTGGTTTCAAAGTAAATTTGACCGTGATGTGCCTCGATAATAGATTTCGCGATCGCAGTTCCTAACCCCGTCCCTCCTTGCTTACCATGAGTGACGAATGCTTCAAAGAAATCTTGACGAATAATTTCAGGAATCCCTGGACCATTATCGCGAATTTCGATACGAATGCGATGGGAAAATTTCTTAACTGATAGATCGACATTGCCGCCATTGCCATCAAATGCTTGTACGGCATTAATGATAATATTTTGTAAAACTCGCATGAGTTTTGTATCGTCAAGCTCAATAATCAAATCATCCGGACAAGCGATGGAAAAATTGACGTTTTCATCTTGAAAATAAATGGCATTCAGTTTTTCAAAATGCTTTAATAGTTCCAAAAGATTCACCGGACGTTTGTTCAGTACCGCACTTCCTCGTGCGAATTCTAATAACTCCTCTGCCATTGCCGCCATCCGCGTTGCTTGTGCCTGAATTAAATTACACCATTCAACAGTTTCTTCGTCATCTGAGTGCATTTCTCGCACCATTCCACTAGATAATTGAATGCCGCTCAAAGGACTTTTGAGATCGTGAATAATTGTATTGACCATCTCTCCGACTAAAACCATTTTTTCTTTATAAGCCAGCTGTTTCACATATTGTTCCGTTGTTGCCCGCAAACGCTGAATAACATAATGAAAGAGTTGAAGGACGACAGCACCGCGAGTATTATCGAGAATATCAATGACAATATTACGGGGAATTTTAGCAAGAGTGGCACATCCGCGCACGATCGCTTGAGCGCTGCGAGGCTGACCGTCCAAAATCCCAAACTCGCCAAAAAAGTCATTAGGGACGGCTCGCGCAACGACTTGAAAATTATTGCCTGCAATTTGTTTTCTAAATAAAATTTCCCCTTCGAGTACCAAGTAGAGAAAATCAGGAATTTCTCCTTCTTCAAAAATAATAGTATCATCTGGGAAAGTTTCAATCAGTGCTAATTTACAGAGTTTTGCCGAACGTTCCGAATCAAAGAAGGTGACAAATTGGTGTGCTTGAATGTCCATGAGAAATTGGCGACATTGGGATTCTAAAGACGGTGGATCGATCATATCGCAATCGGTTACTTTCGTCTCTCAAACCTTTTATTTGTTTTCAGGAAAACTCAAAAATATCAAGCGATCGGGAGAGAAAAAAAGATGAGATTTTATTTGGGACTGGATTTTGGTACGTCGGGAGCAAGGGCGATCGCGATCGACGATCGGGAAGTTCCTTGCTTTGAAGGACGAGTAACCTTGAGAAAAAGTTCTGATCTTGCCAATATGTGGCGAGAAGCTCTCTTTGTCCTTTTACATCAAATTCCCCTTTTAATTCGCAAGGAAATTGCGGCGATTGCCATTGATGGAACTTCCTCCACTACTTTACTCTGCGACGATCGCGGACAAGCGATCGCCGACCCGCTTTTGTACAACGATGCCCGAGGGCGAGAAGTTTTCGAGCGAGTTTGCGCCATTTCTCCCCCCGATAGCGTCGTCCGCAGTGCAACTTCAAGTTTGGCCAAATTATTGTGGTGGGAAAAATATGGATTTTGCGATCGCGCTGCCTATCTCCTCCATCAAGCAGACTGGTTGGGATTTCAACTTCACGGAAAATTGGGCATTAGCGACTATCACAATGGCTTAAAGTTGGGCTATGACGTAGAACGCCTCTACTATCCCGATTGGTTAGCCAGTTTATCCTTACAACGATTGTATCCTCGCATCGTTGCCCCCGGAACTCCTGTGGGGACAATGACAGCAAATCTATGCGATCGCTTGAGCTTTCCGCGAGATTGCCTTGTTTGCGCTGGGACGACGGATAGTATTGCGGCTTTTCTGGCCAGTGGTGCAACCCAACCCGGGGATGCCGTCACGTCTCTCGGCTCGACCTTGGTGTTAAAATTGCTAAGTACAACCCGATTAGAAGAAGCGCGATCGGGTATTTACAGCCATCGTTTGGGGGATTTGTGGCTGACGGGGGGAGCATCCAATACAGGAGGGGCTGTATTACAGCATTTTTTCAGCGAGGAGGAATTGAGAGAACTGAGCTTGCAAATCGATTGCGATCGCGAGAGTCCCTTGCCGTATTATCCTCTCTTGCAGAAAGGCGAACGCTTTCCTTTGAGCAACCCCGATCTCGAACCCCAACTCGAACCCCGTCCGGAAAATCCCGCCGATTTCCTGCACGGCTTACTCGAAAGTATGGCACGGATTGAAGCGATGGGTTATCAACGATTGCAAGACCTCGGAGCAACCTCTCTCCAACAAGTTTACACGGCGGGAGGAGGCGCAAAAAACCCGCAATGGACTGCTATTCGAAAGCGTCATCTTTGCGTCTCCATGAGTCCTGCACGGCACTTAGAAGCCGCCTACGGCACGGCATTACTCGCAAAACGAGGACTTCCATAAGGAAAAAGAGAGAGAATTCATTTCTCTCCCTCTTTTTCCTAACTGATAACTGATAACTGATAACTGTTAACTGTTAACGGTAATCCGTCCTTGTTTGATAAAGTGAAGAATGCGATTTACTGCTCGTCTTTCCTCATCATCGAGACCCTCATCCAGTGCGGCGGCCATTAACCCATAGCGATCGCTGAGGGTCAGAATGCCAGTTTCTGTGACGGATGCAAAAATTTCTGAGATAGCACCGGGGAGAAGTTGAATTTGGGTTAACACAATCTTAATGCTCCTTCTCTTGATAATAATATTGTCGCTTTTTCAATTGGATTTGGAGGTGATGCGATGTTGGTAAAAGACGTGAATTTCATCGCCTAAAGCGGCGATCTCATCTACCTTAAGATGTGAGTAAAATCACTGTTATCGATCGATCTACCGATAATGCACGCAGTAATTCCACGGATGTCACAATTTTAGGATAATGATATCCCTATCGGAATAAAAAGAATTGTTGAAGCCGGTTATGGCGATCGCAAGTTAAGATGTCCGATCGCTTTCGATTTCCTCTATCTGTTGTCGCGCCAAAGAGCAGAGTTGTCACTTCAGTTTGATACTATAAAGAGAAAAACGCCGTTCTCATTCATTGATAATGATAATGCAAGTTATTTCCGCACAATGGTTGGCCGATCGCCTTAAGGATTCGCAGATTGCGATCGTCGATTGTCGTTTTTCCCTTGCCGATCCCCTCCAAGGAGAACGGGAATACCGCGAAGCTCATATTCCCGGGGCATACTATTTAAACTTAGATCGCGATTTATCGGCCCCCGTCGGCAAACATGGAGGACGGCATCCCCTCCCCGATCCCGCTACCTTTGCCGCCAAATTAGAAGCAATGGGCATCGATTTTGGTCGCACGATGGTGGTGGCTTACGATGATTCTAAAATGGCTTTTGCGGCACGGTTGCGCTGGTTTTTGGGGTATTTAGGACACGATCGCGCCGTTATTTTAGATGGAGGTTGGCGCGGGTGGGTTGCCCGCAATTATCCCGTCACGGCTGAGATGCCGCCAACAAAATCGGGAAACTTCTCACCACAAATTCAAAGCGATCGCATTGTGGATATCGAAACCGTTAAAGCGCGGAAAGACTTGCCGCAAACTCTTTTAATTGACTCCCGCGATCGCGATCGCTATTTGGGAAAACGCGAACCTATCGATCCTATCGCCGGACATATTCCCAGTGCAGTTAATCTTCCGTGGCAAGAAGTTTGCAATGCTGAAGGCTACATTCAGCCCCAAGACACACAACAACGACGATGGGAAAAGCTGCCCACCGCCGACGAACTCATTCTTTATTGCGGTTCTGGAGTCACGGCTTGCGTCAATCTTCTCTCCTTGGAAATGACAGGCGCTAACAAGGCAAAACTCTATGTCGGAGGCTGGAGCGACTGGTGTTCCTATCAAGTCCAAGAATAATGAATGGCAAAATTATTAATAGCTCCCATCTGGTGTACAATACAATATGCGGAAGCGGTCATTAAGATACGCATCCTTATCATCTATAGTCAATCTGGAGTCTTCTCTAACTTATATTTTTTCAGAAAATTGTTAGCTGGAGAATCTTAGGTGGCTTCAAGATCGGTAATTCATCGTTATCTCTCTCTTGAATGTTACCAACTTAAATATCTAATTTTAAATGCTAAACAGCTAAACATTAGATCGGGATGAAACAATTTATTAAAAATAGACTCAAATTCAAACATAAATGAATCTAATTTTCCTTTGGGATTGTTCTTTCTTATTAAAACATTATTCTAGAACAATCCAAAATCAAAATTTGCAATTGAAATTCTATCTAAATCGACTTTAATTAGACAAAAAAAACCGAAAATTTCTTTCGGAAACTTACCCTTGTCTGAGATTCCAAGTCCGGTATTTTGAAAATTTTGAGTACATGTTGTACTGGTCTGCAAGTCAAAAAGGAAATAATCTGAGTTGATTTTTAGCAAATTGTAAAAATTTCCTGAATAGAGTGGCTAACATATTGAATTACCTCAACGTCTGTTAGAATTTTTATTCGGTTACTTGTTTTTATGTTTTATACACAAAATCGTCTGTCTATTTTTGTAGATGGAAATAATATGTTCTATGCCCAACAAAAAAATGGGTGGTTTTTCGATCCAAGGCGAGTATTAGAGTATTTCAAAAATCAGCCTAATGTGACCTTAGTTAATGCGTTTTGGTACACGGGCTTAAAAGATCCTCAAGATCAGCGCGGATTTCGCGATGCTCTCATTAGTTTGGGCTATACAGTCCGGCACAAAATTCTTAAAGAATATTACGATGATAGTTCCGGACGCTATTCCCAAAAAGCTAATTTAGATATCGAAATTGTTGTCGATATGTTTAACACCTGCGAACAATACAATCAAGTGGTTCTTTTTAGCGGAGATGGAGATTTTGAACGTGCCATTGAATTATTACGCTCTAAAAATACCCATATCACCGTTGTTTCAACGGAAGGAATGATTGCCCGAGAACTGCGAAATGCAACAGATTGTTATATCGATTTGAATGATATTCGCCCTCAAATCGAAAAATCGGATTATTAACTAGGGCATTCGCGGGGCGATCGCGCGACTCTGTTTTTCCTTATCAGCAACATTCCCCTTGCGATCGCCCCAAGAAATTCTCTCTCGCCGAACTCATTCGGTTTTCCGAATCGAGGATCGTTCAAGGGAAGTGATACCATTGTGGAGAACCCATTGTCCGCGATCGCGAAATCGCTCAAATCCCCTAGAAAGCTGCCATGTTCAAGAAACTGCTCGGAGACCCCAACGCCCGCAAACTGAAGAAATATAAGCCTCTGGTGGTGGAAGTTAACCTGTTGGAAGATGAAATTAAGGAACTCTCCGACGAACAACTCCGGGGGAAAACGGGGGAATTTCAAGAACAACTCGCCAAAGCAAAAAGCGATCGCGAACGGGCGGACATTCTCGAAGAAATTTTACCGGAAGCCTACGCCGTCGTTCGAGAAGCCGGTTGGCGAGTTCTCGGAATGCGTCACTTTGATGTCCAAATCCTCGGGGGCATTATTCTCCATGAAGGACAGATCGCCGAAATGAAAACCGGAGAAGGCAAAACCCTCGTCGCCACGCTTCCGGCTTACCTAAACGCCCTTTCAGGACATGGCGTTCATGTCGTCACGGTGAACGACTACTTGGCACGACGAGATGCAGAATGGATGGGACAGGTGCATCGCTTCCTCGGACTCAAGGTGGGATTAATTCAAGCTGGCATGAACCCCCTCGAACGCAAACAGAATTATGGTTGCGATATTACCTATGCGACCAACAGTGAGTTAGGTTTTGACTATTTGCGGGATAACATGGCCACCTCAATGGAGGATGTAGTACAACGACCTTTTAATTATTGCGTTATTGATGAAGTAGACTCGGTTTTAGTCGATGAAGCTAGAACGCCTTTGATTATCTCCGGCCAAATCGAACGCCCGACGGAAAAATACCTGAAAGCCTCTCAAATTGCCCTGCAACTCGGTCCCCAAAATGAGGAAGGAGAAGGCGAATATGAGGTCGATGAAAAAGCACGAAATGTATTAATGACCGATGAAGGCTTTGCTAAAGCCGAGCAGCTTTTGGGGGTTACAGATTTGTACGATCCTAACGATCCTTGGGCGCACTATATTTTTAATGCCATTAAAGCCAAAGAACTGTTTACCAACGATGTAAACTATATCGTTCGCGGCGATGAGGTAGTCATTGTTGATGAGTTTACCGGACGAGTCCTCTCGGGGCGACGGTGGAGTGATGGTTTGCATCAGGCGATCGAAGCGAAGGAAGGGGTAAAAATTCAAAATGAAACTCAAACTTTAGCCACCATTACCTATCAAAATTTCTTCCTCCTTTATCCCAAGTTAGCAGGAATGACAGGAACGGCAAAAACAGAAGAGGCAGAATTCGAGAAAATTTACGAACTGCAAGTGACGATTATCCCGACCAATTTACCCTCAAGACGGCAGGATTTATCCGATGTCGTCTATAAAACCGAACCGGCAAAATGGTTGTCGGTCGCGAAAGAATGTGCGGAAATGCACGAGTTGGGTCGTCCGGTGTTAGTGGGAACGACGAGTGTCGAAAAATCAGAGTTTTTGTCTAAGAATCTCCAAGAATTAGAGATTCCTCACAATATTCTCAATGCCCGCCCGGAAAATGTGGAACGGGAATCAGAAATTGTCGCCCAAGCGGGTCGCTTGAGTACCGTAACGATCGCAACGAATATGGCAGGTCGCGGCACTGATATTATTTTGGGAGGAAATGCCGAATTTATGGCACGGTTGAAAGTGCGGGAGTATTTAATGCCGCGCATTGTCATTCCCGAGGAGAAGCAGTTGGTTGCGGCGATTCCTGGAGCAAAACCTGCCAAGAAATCCGCTCAAGGATTTGGAGATGGAGAGAAGAAGAAAAAGACGTGGAAAGCCTCTCCAGAAATCTTTCCGACGGATTTATCGGGAAGTACCTTGCAGAAGTTAAAAGAGGCGGTCAATTTTGCCGTGGAAACTTACGGGGAGCAAAGTTTGCAGGAGTTGGAAGCGGAAGATAAATTGGCGATCGCTTCGGAAAATGCTCCGGTTGAAGATCCGGTATTACAAAAATTGCGGGAAGTTTACAACCTCATTCGCGAGGAATACGAAGCCTTTACCGGCAAAGAACACAATAAAGTGGTTGAATTGGGAGGACTGCACGTCATCGGTACAGAACGTCACGAATCTCGCCGCATTGACAACCAATTGCGAGGACGTGCCGGACGACAAGGAGACCCCGGATCGACGAAATTTTTCTTAAGTCTAGAAGACAATTTATTGCGGATTTTTGGCGGCGATCGCGTAGCAGGATTGATGAATGCGTTCCGAGTCGAGGAAGATATGCCGATTGAGTCGGGAATGTTAACGCGTTCTTTGGAAGGGGCGCAAAAGAAGGTAGAAACGTTCTATTACGACACTCGGAAACAGGTATTTGAATATGACGAGGTGATGAACAATCAGCGTAAAGCAATTTACGCCGAACGCCGTCGGGTGTTGGAAGGATTAGACTTAAAAGAGCAAGTGATTGGTTATGCCGAGAAGACGATGGATGATATCGTTGAGGCTTATGTGAACCCGGAGTTACCCCCGGAAGAATGGAAATTGGAAGAGTTAACGGCGAAAGTGAAGGAGTTTATCTATTTGCTTGAGGATATGCTACCCAAACATTTAGAAGATATGACCGTCGGAGAAATTAAGACTTTTTTACATGAAGAAGTCCGCAAAGCCTATGACCTCAAGGAAAATCAAATTGAAAAGATTCAACCGGGGCTAATGCGACAAGCAGAACGTTTCTTTATTTTGCAGCAAATTGACACTCTTTGGCGGGAACATTTACAAGCAATGGATGCGTTGCGGGAAGCGATCGGCTTACGGGGTTACGGTCAAAAGGATCCGTTAATCGAATACAAGCAGGAAGGATATGAGATGTTTTTAGAAACCATGATCGATATTCGTCGCAATGTGGTTTATTCTCTCTTCCAATTTCAACCCAATCAACAGTAAGTGGTGAGTTGCGATCGCTAAGAAGGTTCACCACAGAGGCACAGAGGAACACAGAGAAGAAATTTGCTATTGTCTTGCTGTAACACTAATTTTGAATGCTCTATGTCTTCTCAAAATTATGGACCTTCTCCCGATACTCGTTTCCCGATTCCCGGTACGACGAGGGTTTGTTATCTGAAAAACATCATCAAAAATCCCAATATTATTGTGGGAGATTACACTTATTATGATGATTTTGCCAATCCTGAAAATTTTGAGAAAAATGTCCTCTACCATTTTGATTTCATTGGCGATCGCTTAATTATTGGCAAGTTTTGTGCGATCGCATCGGATGTTAAATTTATTATGAATGGTGGCAATCATCATATTGATGGTATTAGCACTTATCCTTTTTCTATTTTTCAAAACGGTTGGGAAATTTCTCAGCCGGAAGCTTGGCCGCATAAAGGAGATACAGTAATCGGTAATGATGTTTGGCTGGGTTACAATGTCACTATCATGCCGGGGGTTAAAGTAGGGGATGGGGCAATTATTGCAGCGAATTCAACGGTTAGCAAAAATGTTCCTCCTTATACGATTGTCGGGGGAAATCCTGCTGCGATAATTCGGCAAAGATTTGGCGATCGCACGATTCAAAAACTTTTAAATATCGCTTGGTGGAATTGGGATATTGAGAAAATCACCGCGCATCTTAAAATTATTTGTAGTAATGATGTTGAGGCATTACTTGAGGTGAGCGATCTATCCTAAGACTTTTTCTTAATTGTAACGTCAGTTCGGGTTAAGAAATATTCTTGGATTAGCTAGAGATTAAGTTGTTTCGATCGTTAACTTGACTGGGAGAAGTTCTTCTGGGGGACTAGCCCCCCAGACCCCCCAGTGGGAGCGCAAGCGCCGCCCCCACGCCCCCCGCGCACGCTCCGCTTACCCAGCAAGTTCAGTGAATTTTTACGGGGGTTGACACGCTCTAAGGCTTAGTTTCTCGAAGATTTAGGGTTTTGGCTTAACCCGAACTCAGGTTAATTCTAGCACGGTGCGATCGCGTTTTTCAATGAACAATTATTAATGAATAGTGGAAATGCGATCGCTTCAAGGAATAAAAAGTCGAGATACGCCTCGGTAATTATCGATATCTAATACAATTTCAACGAGACGCACTGTGCAACGTTTTCGGTAATCAGGATCGTTCAACAAGCGATCGGGATCGCCGATAGTGACTACGGGTAATGAGGAAGGTTCGATTTCTTCGCGCGTGACTTGTTCTAGGGAATTATCCCCTTTCATACTGCGATTGGCTGTTAATAGAATCATTTGTTTTTCTTGTGCCAAACGCCACACAAGGCGATCGCTACTGTCAATTGGCAAACCAATCTCATCAAATGTAATAAATTGCACATCAACCCAATCTAACCAGCCTCCGTTGAGAATGCTACCCAATAAAAGTATGGCGTGTCCTTTCAAATTATGGTCAATTAAAAACTTCATAACTGAGATGCAAATTTTTCTTTTGCTGCTTTCAGTTTTGCCCTAATTTCTTCTTGACCGGGTTTGGGTGGTTGTTTGGCAAGTCGCTCGATTAAATCTCGATTTTTTTCTTCATAGTATTTTTGCAGTTCTTTTGCTTCTTGAATCACTATTTTGTATTCGGCTTCAACTGTATTGTGATTGACTTCAATATAGGCGATCGCGGTCTCGATCTGTTCGTCTGTAAGCTCGAATAAGCCTTGAATAAATTTCAAGGGATATTCAGCTTTAATATAGTCCATGAGGTCGTAGAGGGTGATTCGCGTTCCGGCAATGGTTAATCCTCTTTCTGTACGTGCGATCGCGGGTTTGATTTCCGTTTTTTGATTCATTTTTCCCACTTCTCGGATCTTATTATATTTTAGCATCTTATTACATTTTAGCACAATGCGATCGCGTTTTTCAATGAACAATTATCAATGAATGATGGAAGTGCGATCGCTCTCATGATACTTGTTGAAAAAACTACTCATTCTCTTCAGAAGTTATGGTAAAAATATCAATTTCTTGACCTTCCAAAATTGCTCCTGTAAGAATTGCTCCTGTAAGAATTGCTCCTGTAAGAATTGCTTCCTCAAGATTTGCTCTTGTAAGATTTGCTCCTTTAAGAATTGCTCCCATAAGAATTGCTCCCACAAGATTTGCTCCTGTAAGATTTGCTCCCACAAGATTTGCTCTATAAAGATATGCTCCCACAAGATTTGCTCTATAAAGATATGCTCCCACAAGATTTGCTCTTGTAAGATTTGCTCTTGTAAGATTTGCTCTTGTAAGATTTGCTCTCTCAAGATATGCTCCCTCAAGATTTGCTCCCTCAAGATTTGCTCCCTCAAGATTTGCTCCCTCAAGATTTGCTCCGACAAAATCTTTATAACTTAAAATACATTCTTGCAAATTGATAAAATTGAGACACTGTATACCAAAAATAACATTTTTAACTTCTAAACTTTGTCCTTGTAATCTTGATATCCATGCTCCAAAAATCTCATTATCATGCCATTGAATTTCAGATAGTTTCTCTGTAACCCTAGCACAAGCACCTAAGACAACTAATAAAGCCTCTTCTGAATTTCGAGCGAGTCTCATCTCTTCTTGATAACGAGGTCTCTCTTTGAGTCCTTCTAATGGCATTCCGTGAATTAACATAAACTCAATGAGCTTACACAAGGTTTTCTGCCATTCTTCCACTAATTCAACATTCTGTAAGCGAATCTCATCAACAATAAAATTAAATAAATATTCATCTATTGCTGATTCTCCACATAACTTTAACCATGTCACCAAGGCTTCGGATAAATTACAACCTTTGCGAGGATTTCTGTTACGTTCTTCTAAATCTTCTTGAATTAGTTTTAACCCTTGCACAATTCGCCTTGCAGTCAGATATTCACCAAAGCTCTTGTGCGTAAACTCAAATGTTTTTTCTATCCCTCTGATTTCCCCACTTTCTCGAAAATAGAAAGCAGTCAGCAAGCGAGTAATACTAGCAGTCGAATCTTCTTGCAGGCTTTTTTGAAAGCGTTCTAGAATTTGTTGAAAACCACTGTCCTCACAATGTTTTTCGATTTCTCCTATTGTTGTTGTTCTCCCGTCTCCATGCCAACAAGCCAAGGCGATTTCTTCCAATATCCCAAAGAATTCGTATTTTTCTAGCCCTTGAATTGCAATATGTTCTCGTTTTCCTTCGTAACCTCTCTCATAAACGGCATCGAGTAAATCCGCATAAATTTCATTCAAATTCGTATCTTTTGAAAATTCTAATTGTTCTCGCTCATAACTCAAAGCCAGAAGATAATTGAGCAAAGGTTGTGCCGTAATTTCCAATAAGTTATCTCGATTCAATTCATCGGGTAAACCTTGATAATTCTTGTCCTTGATTTCTCCATAACGCTGCCACCATAAATCCCGCCGATCTTGGTCTAGTAATTTTTCTTCATCTTTGTAATATGTTCTTTCTTCTTCGGGTACAAAATAGGGTAAAAGATAAAGAAGTTGACAAGGCGTGCGAAATTTATCCCGATATGCTTGTACGACCACTTCTCGACCGCTAATGAGAACCTGTAAGCGCGTTGCATAAGAGTTAAACTGACTGACTAGAAAGCGCACCTCGTCCACAAACTTACTCGCTGTCTCTTGCGCTAACTTTCCTTGCATGGATAGCTCATCCAAGCCATCAAAAATAATAAATAACCTTAACTCCCGATTGTCTTTTTCCAGAGGATTGTCAGCAAGATGACCGTCAAAAGTAACAAAATCTGCAACCGCTTTGATTAAATCTTCAGAGACCTTAAACCGATGTAAAGGAATGAATAAAACTGGAATTTCTCCCTTTTCTGCCTGTCCTGCGGCAAACATTTTCGCAAAAGAAGACTTACCGCTACCGGGTCCACCGCTAATTAAACGAATAGCATCATCGGCTTGAGCTTCCTGCAACCAAGATTCGAGTTCTTGTTGTAAATCGATAACTACTTTCTTAACCGGTTCTTCTCTTCTTCTTGGCTCTAATTTTCTTTCCAACTCATCCCGATCGCTACTTTCCTCATAATAAGAACGCAACGGAATATAAATCTGCTGCAAGCTAAAAGACTCAAAAAATACGGGTTCTTCAACCTGTTTTTGTAACCAAGCACGATAACGCAACCATCCTCTTTCTCGTTCTTTCGCCTGCACAAACGGCGTATCTAGCTCATCCTGTAAAATAACATAACGAGTCCGATTTTCTCGCCACTCGTCGCTGAGAGCAAAAACAAAATAAGCAGGAAGGCGATCGCTAATATTTTCCGCGTCAATCTTTCTCTCGACAAACTTATCCAACCAACACCTAAACCCTGCTTTTGCTTCTTTAACCAAAGCGCAATTTTTAGGATGCTCGAAAAAACTGCGATCGATCGCGACATCGCTATGAGCGATCGCATCCTGTAACGCCTGCGTCAAACTCTGTAAATCCTTGGGTTTTCCTTCTCGAAATACGTCCGGATGTTCGTCGATCAACTCCTTCATTGCCCGAAAAAGAGCGCGAAAAATCAACAATCCTGCCAGTTCTTGGGGACTATTTTTCCCACCCAGACTGCCCAAAATATCAACGCCACCCTTTAAAACCCCACCCAGATCGAGCAATCCCGCACTAATTGCCGTTTTCCCGATCGCCAGAAGTAACGCTTTCGGATCGACCTTAATTTCCTTTTTTAAGACAGACTGATGAGGTTTAACCTCTATTTCTCCAGATTCCGACATGAGGTGCAAAATTAAGCAAATTCTCTCTAACTTAGCAAATTTCTCCCATAACCAAAGAGTATCGATAGCATAAAAAAAGCGATCGCCCTGATGAATTTCTCCAATAGGCGATCGCAGAGTTATTGAGTTGAGACAGAAGAGGTAATGAGGGAATTTGTCAACTCACCACATACCTCCAAAATGTAGAGGGCTAGTCGAGAACTAGCGGATTATTGTCACAAAAGGATCCCAACTGATTTCCTTCTGAAAATCTCCCTCTTTATAAATTGAGGCATAGAAGCTATAGGCAACTTTCACTTTGCTGTCATCTCGGCGTAAGTGAGTCGTACACTGCACGTAAGGCATGTATACTCCCAAATTCTGAGTAGGAAACTCACCAGTCAGTTCATAGTTGTCACTGAAAGGCCCGAAACCAGGGAACTCCTCCGTAGCATCCTCAGTATAAACTGGGCTGGTGCTTGACCCGTCGCTAAGTCCCCAGTCGATGAGATGATGACGCGCATCATCCGGGTTATTAACGCCTGGTCCCCACAGCTTGACCCGAGTGATCAGCGCATGTAACATGCCGCCATCCTCGGACTCTGCCTGAAACGGAATTGCACGCCAACGCAAGACCGACTCACTGGGAACTTGGATGCTCAGCTCATGACTTCCCTGATTACTCGTAATGTTCGCATCGGCAGCGTACATATTGACTTTATAGTGATCGGAACAATTGATTGCGACTAAAATATCGTAAACTTTTGACATTTTTCTAATATCCTCTTTTGAGAACTTGAGTGTTGTCGAAAATCAGGTGTAAGTTGTTTGAACCTGATATATTCATCAAATTCCACCGCTACCCGAGTTCAAATCTGAGATTGACTAACTTGTTTCTGACTTGTCACTATTTTCGTTATGACTATTTTCGTTATGAGTTTTATCCGGAAAGATAGGGAAAATGACGAATAAAGGTTTCTAAATACTCAGATATTTTCAGAATGCAACGAAACTGCATCGATCGAGCAAAACTGGCAATTCAACGCAATGATTTTCCCAGCCAATACTATTTTCGGTGTGACTTCGATCCTGATAGGATAAAAATATTTACCTCGAAGATTCTCCATGCCTAGATCTCTCAGAGTTAAACAGGATTGCCTTGACAAGGTCAAACTGGCAGTTCGACGCAATGGATTTCCCAGCCAACGCTCTTTGGCTGAAGAAGCAGAATTTTCTCTCGCGACAGTTAGTAACTTCCTAACCGGTAAACCCGTTGACTACGCGACTTTTACAGAACTCTGTGGGAAATTGGCACTGGAGTGGAGAGAAATCGCCAATTTAGATTTTGAGGTTTCCATCCAGACAAGAGACAACAATCCTGAAACCTATCTAAACGATATCAACCCAGACACATCACCTCGCTACCCCGACGGCTTAGTTCCTCTTGACTCCCCCTTCTACCTCGAACGGACTCCTCTTGAAGAGCAGGCTAACCAAGAAATTAGGAAACCGGGCGCTTTAGTGCGGATTAAAGCCCCAAAGGAAATGGGTAAAACCTCCTTTTTGCTGAGGATTCTCGACTCAGCCCAACGTCTGGGCTACCGCACTGCCAAACTGAATTTAGAACAAGTCGATCGAGCCATCTTGGGGGATATGAATCAGTTTTTGCGTTGGCTGTGTGCTAATGCCACTCGTCAGCTACATCTCAAACCGAGGCTGGATGAGTATTGGGACGAAGATTTAGGAAGTAAAATTAGCTGCACTTCCTACCTCGAAGACTATCTTCTCAAACAAGTTAATACTTCTCTGATCTTGGCATTGGACGAAGTGAACCAGATTTTTGAATATCCTCAAGTCGCGAAGGATTTCTTACCCTTGTTGCGTTCTTGGTACGAAGAAGCCAAAACCCTTCCCATCTGGCAAAAACTCCGCTTGGTTGTCGTTCACTCCACAGAAATTTACGTTCCTCTCCAGCTTAACCAGTCCCCTTTCAATGTCGGACTACCGGTTCAGTTAACTTACTTCAATCTAGATGAAGTACAACAGTTAGCTCAATGCTACGGACTCGACTGGAAGCAGAAAGAAGCCCAGCAGCTTATGGATATGGTTGGCGGACATCCTGCACTAATACATACTGCCATCTATCATCTCAGTCGCGGGGAGATAACTTTAATGCAGCTATTGAAAACTGCTGCCACATCGACTGGAATTTATCAACATCACTTGCAACGTCATGTAATAACACTAGACAAACAGCCAGAATTAGCCCGTATTCTTGATACTATTATTAATGCTACTGAACCCATACAGTTAGATCCTATCCCAGCTTACAAATTAAGTAGTATGGGGCTGATTAAACAATCTGGAAATAAAGCGATGCCAAGCTGTGAATTGTATCGGCAATTTTTTCAAAATTAACCTTGTTAAGGCTTAAATAGTCTGCTAGAGTGATGAAGAAAGTATTCATTTATACATCGGAAAAAGACAATGCGTGAGACAAAAATGACACAAATGAGTATCTCTCATGAAGAAAAATTTCATGACTGTTTTATACAACTTCTTGATGTTGCAATTGCACAACACCGCAGGAAACCTGAAAGTACAAAAATACTGACAACAACATTTGAAGAACTCTATGAGAGTGCCAAGTCAGCAAACAAAAAAATCTCGCAATTGATTGCTAAGTCATGGATGCAAGAAGGAAAGGATATCCGAGATGCACTCCTCAATCCACCTCAAAACCTTAAGAAAGGAGAATCACGAGTACAAGCAAAATCAGACCAAATAAAAGCTCTATTGAAAAAGTATAAAATTGAGGTGGTTGAGGAGCTAGAAAAAATGTTAGACGTTCCTGTAACAGTATTATTAAATCCTGACTCTTTTGCTGGGTATTGTACAGAAAATATAGACGGGATAATATATTCTCTGCCTTATCCGGCCAGACCCTCTGACATGAATGTGGATGATACTACACTGAAAGCATGGGTTAACGATACAGATAGCGATAAACAATTCCCTGAAAATCTTTATATTCCGCTATCTTGGTGTTAGAGTTTTTTGAATTCAGAATTAAATGCTATACAAGTCTCAATTTAACAGCCTCTACCGAGTTGAAATTGTAGAACCAGAAGGTGTTTTTCTTCTCTCGGAGGGGCAACTTTTTTCAATCAGGAATGCTTTCTATCTAAACTACACTTAATTATAATAAATTCACATATCAATATCAGTTCTGATTAAGGCAGTTTTTCAAATTATTTAACAAAAGAATGGGAGCTACAGCCAAAGAGATAATGAGGATTTCCGCCATTCTTGCCTGCAAAATTTTAATTTTTTCTATATTCCCTTAACTTGGTGTTAAAGTTTTTTAAATTCAAGACTAAATGCTGCACAAGCCTAAATTTAACAGCCTCTACCGAGTGGAAATTGTAGACCCAGAAGGTGTTTTTCTTCTCTCGGAGAGGCAATCTTTTTTACTCGGAGATTCTTTATCTCAACTGCTCAGTCGTTTAATGGATGGACATCATAGTACTGAGGATATTATTGACCAAATCCTCCCAAACTTAGTCCAAGAAAACCCTTCTGCTGAAGAATTAGCCTCTGCTCGCAGTATTATTTACTATATTCTAATGCAGATGGAACAGAAAGGATATATTGTTGAGAATGAGAATCCACTCCCTCCCGAGTTAATCGTTTTTTGCGATCGCATTAATCTTAATCCACAAGAGGCTCATCATCGTTTAAAAACAATCAAAGTAGCAATCCAATCCTTTGACTCTATTGTCAAATCGGAATTTATTGCGATTCTTGAATCTCTGCATATTCAAGTCGCCGATGAAGGAGATATAGAAGTCATCTTAACGGATGACTATCTGCAAAATAATCTCGATGCTTGCAATCAAAGAGCATTGCAATCTAAACACCCTTGGATGTTGGTCAAACCAGTGGGGACAATTGTTGCGATCGGTCCGCTATTTTATCCCGATAAAACGGCTTGTTGGGAATGTTTGGCTCAACGTTTACGACACAACAGACCTATAGAAACATTTGTCGAAAAACGTAAGGACCTCAAATATCCCATCATTCCCCCTTTGAGTTCCTTTCCTGCTACTCGGCAAACGGCTTTGGGGATGGCAGCGACAGAACTTTTTAAATGGATTGTTCGAGGAGAGAATAAACAACTAGAAACAATGCTTGTTACTCACGATACTTTCTCTCTCAACACTCAAAACCACATCTTAGTTAAACGTCCTCAATGTCCCTGCTGCGGACAATCAGATTTAAATCAAACACCATTGCCGATTACTTTAGAAAACCGCCAAAAAACTTTCACATCAGACGGAGGACATCGTTGTGTTCCTCCAGAAGTAACTTTGGAGAAATATCAACATCATATTAGTCCGATTACAGGTGTTGTTCGAGAACTGAAACCGTTGCCCCAATTCTCAAACAAGTTAACTCGTACCTATATCGCAACGCATCATTTTGCCACGATGTTCGACAATTTGGAGACCTTAAACCAAAATATTCGAGGTAGAAGTGCGGGTAAAGGAAAGAGCGATAATCAAGCGAAAGCAAGCGCTTTTTGCGAAGCTGTTGAGAGATATTCGGGAGTTTTCCAAGGTGATGAGATTAGGCAAAAAAGCAGTTATCAAGTCATAGGAGATAAGGCTATTCATCCGAATGCCTGTATGAACTTTAGTCAAGCACAATACCAAAATCGTCAGGATTGGAATGCACGCTATTCTAGCTTGTTTCAGAAGATTCCCGAGCCTTTTGATGAAACTCGAGAAATTGAATGGACACCCGTTTGGTCTTTAACTCATCAAGAATTCAAGTATTTACCTACGGCTTACTGTTACTATGGCTATCCCCAAAACCATAATCCTGACTGTTGGGCTGACACAAATGGCTGTGCAGCAGGAAACACTCTAGAAGAGGCAATATTACAAGGTTTTATGGAGTTAGTTGAGAGGGATAGTATCGCGTTATGGTGGTATAATCGCATTCAGAGACCGGGGGTAGATTTAGAGAGTTTTGATGAGCCATATTTTCAAATTCTGAAGAATTATTATCAAACGATCCATCGTGAAATATGGGTTTTAGATATTACCAGCGATTTGAATATTCCTGCTTTTGCTGCGATGAGTAGAAGAAGCGATCGCGAGATAGAAGACATTATTTTTGGCTTTGGTGCCCACTTTGACCCTGCGATCGCAATTTTAAGAGCCTTGACTGAAATAAATCAATCACTTCCTGCTGTTTTTTCTTCTGATACCAATAGCGATACCCGATATCCATCATCTGCTAGTCAACTACTCGTAAGCTGGTGGAAAAATGCAACAATAGAAAATCAACCCTATTTGCTCCCCGATAAAAATATCGTTGCCAAAGTGCGTACTGATTATGCTCAAATTTGGAGCGATAACCTTCTGGAAGATGTGATGACTTGCCAGCGCATTGTCGAACAAAAGGGGATGGAAATGCTAGTTTTAGACCAAACTCGCCCTGATATTGGACTGAATGTTGTCAAAGCGATCGTTCCGGGAATGCGTCACTTCTGGAAACGTTTAGGAACTGGACGACTTTATGATATTCCAGTTAAATTGGGTTGGTTAAAAGAGCCTCTACAAGAAAATCAACTTAACCCTTTTCCGATCGAGATGTAAAATGCAATTATCGATCGCTTGCTTTTGGGTTTCGCGGAACAGATTGATATCAAATATAAATAGTGTGAGGACTTGATGATGGATATCTTGAGCTATCAAGTTAGAGAATTAATCTATGAGAGTGATAACTCATTGGTTTATCGTGCCAACCAAAAGGAAAATTCTCAATCTGTTATTCTCAAAATGCTAAAACAGACTTATCCATCACCAAAAAGAATTGCGGAGTTTCAAAGGGAATATGAAATTACCCAAAAACTTACGGTAACTGGCGTAGTCAACGCCTACAAATTGGAATCCGATCGCTTACGCTGGGTAATGGTTCTCGAAGACTTTGGCGGTGAATCCCTCCAACTGTTGATGCAGAAGCAGCAACTCACTCTGACTGATTTTCTCTCCTTAGCAATTGAGATTAGTGATATCCTTACTCGAGTACACGAACAAAAAATTATTCACAAAGATATCAACCCTTCTAATCTGGTCTGGAATCAGACAACCGGTCAACTCAAACTGATTGATTTTGGTATCTCCTCGGAAATTTCGCGAGAAGCGACCGTTTTCAATTCTCCTAACTGCTTAGAAGGAACTCTTGCTTATATCTCTCCGGAACAAACCGGACGAATGAATCGGACAATCGATTATCGAACAGATTTTTACTCTCTGGGCGTAACCTTCTATCAATTACTAACCCATCGGTTGCCTTTCCCGATTCGGGATGCACTGGAATTACTCCATTGTCATCTGGCCAAACCTCCCGTACCCCCCCATAAATACAAGCCGGATATTCCTCCTATTATTTCCGAAATTGTCCTGAAACTGATGGCAAAAAATGTCGAAGATCGCTATCAATCAGCCTATGGACTGAAAGCAGATTTAGAAGAATGTCGGCAGCAGCAGATGTTTGGACAAATCGATCCCTTCCTCCTCAGTCGGCAAGACGTTTCAGACAGATTCCAAATACCTCAAAAGCTCTATGGAAGAGAGACAGAAATTGAAACATTGTTGGCTACTTTTGAGCGAGTTGGCGAGGGAGTCAGTGAGATAATGTTGGTGACGGGATACTCTGGTATTGGTAAATCGGCTTTAGTCAAAGAAGTTTATCGGCCCATTACAGAGAAGCGAGGGTATTTTATTTCCGGCAAATTCGATCGCTTTCAAAAAGATATTCCTTATGTTTCCTTAGTTCAAGCCTTCCGCTACTTGATTCAACAACTATTAACAGAAAGCTCATCGACCATTCAAGCGTGGCGGGATAAATTACTGGCTGCTCTTGGCTTAAACGGTCAGGTTATTATTGACATTATTCCTGAAGTCGAATTGATTATTGGGTCGCAGCCTACTGTACCCGATCTAGCGCCTATAGAAGCTCAAAACCGCTTCAACTTGGTCTTTCAGAATTTTATTCGCGTATTTACCCAACAAGAGCATCCTCTAGTTCTGTTTTTGGATGATTTACAGTGGGCGGATAGGGCTTCTTTAAAATTGCTTGCATCTTTGCTGAGTGCAGGAGATAGCCATTATCTGTTATTCATTGGCGCTTATCGGGATAACGAAGTCGATGCCACTCATCCTCTACTGTTGACGCTCGATGAAATTAAAAAAGGAGGGACAAAGGTTAATGAGATCGTGCTGGCGACCTTAGCTCAAACTGATATTACTCAGTTGACCGCCGATACCCTCAACTGTTCGCCAGAAAGAGCCAGACTGCTATCAGAATTAATCGTTGCAAAAACTCATAGTAATCCCTTCTTTGTCAATGAGTTTTTGAAATCACTTTATGCTGAGGAACTACTAAAATTTGACTTCCAGCAAGGATGTTGGCAATGGGATTTAATGCAGATTCAAGCACGGAATATTTCCGCGAATGTCGTTGAGTTGATGTCTGGAAAGCTGCGAAAGTTGGCAGAAGAAACGCAACAGCTTTTAAAACTGGCTGCCTGTATTGGCACTCAGTTTGCCTTGCAAGATTTGGTTGCGATCGCTGATAAATCTCTCCCAGTAACGGCTGCTGCTCTCTGGCCTGCGATCGCAGAAGGGTTGATTTTACCTTTGGGAAATGCTTATAAGCTCATTGCTCTCGACATCGAAGGCTTAGTCGATGATATTAGTGTTGAATACAAGTTTGCTCACGATCGCATCCAGCAAGCCGCTTACTCTCTGATTCCAGACGCAGAAAAGCAGATCGTGCATTGGCAAATAGGACATTGTTTGTTGCAAAGTACGCCGCTAGATAAACGAGATCGGAAAATTTTTGATATTGTCAATCAACTTAATAAGAGCTTGGCACTGCTCGAGCATCCCAGCCAACGAGATGACCTCGCAAAACTCAATTTAACGGCTGGACGAAAAGCAAAAGCAGCAGCAGCGTATCAACTAGCGTTTAATTACTTGAAAATTGGTATCGACCTGCTTAACTCTCCTTTGTTTGCGCCAGAAGATAACTGGAAACAGCAGTATGACTTAAGTTTGTCGATGTATTTAGAAGCAGCAGAAGCAGCCTACCTCAGTGGATACATCGAAGAGATGGAGCAATTGACGGCGATAATACTACAAAAAGCTAAGAACTTGATGGATACCATCAAGGTCTATGAAATAAAAATTCTCTCCTATGCGGTGCAACAGAAATCCCCGGAAGCGATGAAGATTGGGTTACAAGTACTGCAAGATTTGGGTGTAGAATTGCCAGAAAAAATAAGTCAGTCAGATTTAATTCATCGTCTGAAGGAGACAAAAGCCAATTGGACTGGAGGCAACCTCGATTGTTTACTCGATCTACCAGAGATGAAAGATGCCAACAAGTTAGTAACGATGCCGTTGTTATATCTCATGTTAAGTATTGCTTCTGTAGGCTCTCCCGAACTTTTCCCTTACCTCGTCCTCGAATTGATTAACATATCGTTCAAGTTTGGCAATACATCCTTCTCTGCTCCTTCCTATGCTGTTTATGGAATAGTTCTCTCTGGGGGAGAAGATATAGAAGCGAGCTATCAATTTGGACGACTGGCATTGAAACTTTTGGAAAGGTTCAATACTAAACCATTTGAAGCAAGAACGGTTTATGTTTTCAATACATTTATTCGACATTGGCAAGAACATCTCCGAAAATCCTTAAAATCTTTTCTGCAAGTATATCAATCTGGACTCGAAACAGGAGATATTATTTCTGCTTGTCTGGCATTATTTATTGCTTCTTTATATTCTTATTGGTCGGGTCATAATTTAGAAGAAATAGAGAAAGATATTGTTAAATATAATAAAACGATCGCGCGATATCAGCAAGAGATAGCCGGGCGCTGGATTGAATTGTGCCAGAAGGCTATTGTAACCCTTCTGGGAAGAACCGAAAATCCTTACTCTTTAGTCGATGAAAGCCCCGCAGAAAAAGCGATGCTGTCACTCTATCAAAAAATCAACGATCGACAGGCGATGGGGTTCTTTTATTTAAATAAGCTGCATCTTTGTTATCTGTTCCAGAATTACCAACAAGCTATTGCTAATGCGAGTCAAGCTGAGGCACATTTAGAAGCGGCGATCGGGTTATATACAGTGCCTATATTTTACTTCTATAGTTCTTTGGCATATTTAGCAATATTCTCTGATGCCGGAACATCCGAACAAGAGCATATCTTAGAAAAGGTAGTTGCCAATCAAAAAAGAATGGAACTATGGGCAGATCGTGCTCCGATGAATTTTCTGCATAAATTCTATCTCGTTGAAGCCGAACGCGCCCGAGTTTTATGTCAAGATCGAGATGCGAGGGAATATTACGATCGCGCCATTACCTTAGCCCGCGAAAACGAATATCTCAACGAAGAAGCTCTCGCTTATGAACTCGCAGGTAGATTTTATTTGACTCGAAGTCAAAACCACATTGCTCGCCATTATTTGCAAGATGCCCGCTATGCTTATTACTGTTGGGGAGCGATCGCGAAGGTTAAAGATTTAGAAACTCGCTATCCGCAGTTTTTAGCAACATCCTTACAGGAAACGCGGCTGACCCAGTTACCATCCTCAACGGTTAGTGCTAATGAAACATCTTCAAAGGTTTTTGATTTTCAAAGCGTCTTCAGGGCTTCTCAAACAATTTCCAGCGAAATTTTACTCAATAAATTACTCGAAAAATTAATCAAAATTGCCATTGAAAATGCTGGCGCTCAAACAGGGTTTCTCATTTTAGAAAAAGAAGGAGAATTACTGATTGAATCTGAGATAGATGTCAATAATAAGGGCGCGATCGTACATCATTCTATTCCAGTCAAAAATAGTCAAAAAATGCCGCTATCTATAATCAATTATGTGCAAAGAACCAGAGAAAATATAGTCTTAAAAAATGCCACTACTGATAGCAAGTTCACAAAAGACGCTTACATCACAAAAAAACAACCCAAATCGATTTTATGTACGCCGATTATTAACCAAGGTCAATTCATTGGTTTGCTTTACTTAGAAAATAATTTAACAACAAATGCTTTTACTCGCGATCGCATCGAAGTCTTAAACATCCTTTCGGCTCAAGCCGCCATCTCCATTGAAAATTCCCGCCTCTACGAGCGACTAGAAAATTATAGCAAACAGTTAGAAGATTATAGCCGCACCCTAGAACAAAAAGTCTCAGAACGCACTCAAGAACTCTCACAAACCCTAGAGGTTCTCCAAGCAACCCAAGCAGAACTACTCTTTGAAAACGAGCTACTCAGAAGCCCCGAACAATCTTCCGACTTCGACTATCAAGTAGGAGGGAGTTTGTCGATGAATGCTCCGACTTATGTCGTGCGATCGGCCGATCGCTACCTTTACAAAGCCTTGAAGCTCGGGGAATTTTGCTACGTCCTCAATCCTCGACAGATGGGTAAATCTAGCCTCATGGTTCGCATGATCGACCACCTTCAGCACGAAGGGGTTTGCTGTGCGCCGATTGATATGACCCGTATTGGGAGCGAAAATATCACCCCCAACCAGTGGTATAAGGGATTTGCCTTCCAGCTAGTGCGACGTTTCGATCTACGAAAGCAGGTTAACTTAAAAGATTGGTGGCAAGAAAGAGAAGATATTTCTCCAGTCCAGAGGTTAAGTGAATTTATTGAAGACATTCTGTTAGTAAAAGTAGGGGTAGAAGATGGCACTCCTGCAAAACAACTGGTCATTTTTATCGATGAAATTGATAGCGTATTGAGCCTAAATTTCCCAGTTAATGACTTTTTTACTCTGATTCGCTCCTGCTACAATCAGCGCAGTCTCAATCCCGAATATCAGCGTTTAACCTTTGCGTTGTTTGGTGTAACCACTCCTTCACATTTAATGACCGACATCCAGACTACCCCTTTTAATCTCGGTCAGTCCATTCAACTAGAAGGTTTTAAAGAACATGAGGCTCAATCTTTATTGCAAGGATTGGCAGAGAAGGCGAGTAACCCGCAAACCTTGCTGAAAGAAGTCTTAGCTTGGACGAACGGGCAGCCTTTTCTCACTCAAAAACTCTGCCGGCTCATTCGTACAACTTCATCTCCCATTCCTCTTAATAGTGAATCCTCTTGGATTGAACACTTGGTGCAAACGAATATAATCGACGATTGGGAATCGCGGGATGAGCCAGAACATTTGCGAACTATCCGCGATCGCCTTCTTAACAGCCCACAATCCGCCAAGCTACTCGAACTTTACCGACAAGTTTGGCATCAAGAAATGATTCTCGCTTCCGACAGTCCAGAAGAAAGAGAATTGCTCTTATCGGGGTTAGTCGTCAAACAACAGAAGACCCTGAGAGTCAATAATCGTATTTATCAATCAATCTTCGATCGCAGTTGGCTCGAGCAGCACGGTTGCGGACAGTCACCAGTTGGGGAACAGAAAACCGAGAACAGTTAAAAGTCAATTTCTACTATTCTCAAACATCGATCGCGCAAAATTTTCAAAGCAGCAGAATTGCTCAAACCAGAGTAAAAGATCGCGAGAAGATATTGCTATAATCTCCAGCTTGGTCGTAGGCTTTTCCTCGTACAGTATAACTTCCCGTACTCAATCCCAAGGTACTCAAATTAATACTATGGCGGAAACTGCTCCATCGGTTCGACCAATCCCAAGTCGCTGCTGTAAGAGCGAAACTATCCTCAAGATCGATCGCCGTCCCATCTTCTGCGACTAACTCGAAATCTACCCCTACAAGGTCGCTGTTACCATCATCATCGTACACCCAACCCTTAGTAATTTGTAGGGTCTCATTGGCTGAGAAACGACTCCCGCTCAAACCAAATTGCAACCCAGCCGGAGCAGTATTATTCGTTTGCGGAGTCTCGATCGCAAATGCACGAGAAAGGGTCTGACTTTGACCGCCAGATTTATCCGTTGCTACCCCCACGAGAGTATAGTTGCCATCGATAAGGTTATATTGACTCAAATCAAAACTACCCGAGAAACTCGCCCATTCCGGACTCCAACTGGCATGGGTAAAGTTTGCGATCGCACCTAAATCAATCTCATTACCATTACTGGCGACAATTTTGAAAGTCACGCTTTCGAGGTCGTCGGAGCCATCGCCATCGGAGATCCAACCGTTACCAATCTCGAGCGTATCTGTAGAATCGTAGGTATTTTGGTTGAGAGTGAAGCGTAAATCCGTCGGGTTGAGGTTCACTTGAGGAATATCGAGGTAAAAATTGCGCTCGAATTGACTAGAGGCTGCTCCTTCGCGATCGTAGGCGATACCGACCAATTTATGAGCGCCCTTTTGTAAGTTTAAACCGTTCAAACTTACACCATATTGGAAGCTCGCCCATTCTGGATTCCAACTCGCGGGGTTTAAATTTGTAATATCATCGATATCGATCGTGTTCCCTTGTTCGGTAACGATGCGAAGATCGATGCGATCGAGGGTCTCTGCACCATTTTCGTCCCGTACCCAACCGTTACCGAGATTAATTGTATCTGTGGGAGTATAGGTGCTGCGATCCAGACCGAAAGTCAAGTTAGAGGGAGAAAAATTAGGAGGAGGTGATGTTATCCCGAAAGAGCGTTCAAAAACATTACTGGTTTGATTGGTAATATCATAAGCGATCGCAGAGATCGTATAAGTCCCGTCGGCAAGATTCAATCCATTTAAGTTAATTTGAGCATTAAAGCTCGTCCAAAGCGGATTCCATGCCACGGGTTCTAAGTCTGTTACAGAATTGAGATCCGCTACAAAATTATCATTGGCATCCAATAAGCGCAGATCGACGCGGGTGATATCTGCTGCCCCATCTTCATCCATAATCCAACCCTTATTTAAAAGGATGGTTGCATTGGGAGTATACTCACTTTTATCAAGACTAAATCGCAAATCTTGGGGCGCATGGTCGGGTTGAACGATCGCAAATCCGGGAGTACCGAAGAAATTGACATTGCCTTGTTTATCAAAAACCATACCTTCTAAACTGTAATTCCCCGCCGCCAAATTCAAGGATCCTAAATACAAACTATAAGCAAACGTACCTTCGGTTAAACTCCCCGAATTGGCAGTAAAATCAGCGACATCGGCAACATCGATCAATTCGTTATTGCTAAGGTTGCGCAGGGAAAATTCTACGCGATCGAGGTCGTTAAAACCATCTGCATCTTCCACCCGAGCATCTGTTAAAGTTAGGGTATCATCGGGGCGATATTCTCCTTGGGGAAGACGAAAGTAAACATCAGGAGTATTATTTGTCAGTTGAAAAGATTGCCACATTCCTCGTTTGCCGTTGCCTGCTTTATCATAAGCGGTCATTTCGAGGGAAAGTTCGTATTCGCTCAAATCCAGTCCCAAACTGGCTAAATTGAGGGTATAGTCGAAGGTTCCGCGACGAAGGTTTGCAGGATCGGCAACGATCTCTTCGATATCTGCAACGTCGATATAGTGATTGGTGTAATTGGAGAATAAGCGCACTTCAATGCGATCGATGTCTGCAATGTCATCTTCGTCTTCCACCCATCCTTGGCTGAGATTGAGGGTATCGCTAAAACCGTATTGCGAGCGATCGAGGGCAAAGTCGACGTTGGGAAGATAATTACCGACTGTAAACTCAGCATAAGATTGCCAGCGATCGTCCCCCATATTACCGGCCTTGTCAATCACCGTTCCTTCTAAGCGAACGCGAGTAGAATAATTAATCTCTAGCCCTAACATTTTTAAATCGACACTATATTCATAACTTCCTCGAAAAGGGTTATTGGAATCGATGTTAAATTGGGTCACATCGGGCAGTTCAATTGTTTTATAATCGTCAATGATAGCAACAAATTCAATGCGATCGATATCGTGAATGCCATCCATATCTTCTACCCAAGTATTTTGCAATGTTAGGGTATCCGTCACTGTAAAATGATTCCCACCTCCAACGAGAAACTGATGGTTGGGATGATAATTAGTAACTTGGAAATCGTATGCGTTGTAATAACTATTATTGGAGGGATATCCATAGCCTGACTTATTGTATAAAATTGCTTCCAACTGAACATTGTAGATATTGCGATCGTAGAACTGAAAGTAATCTTCTACCTTGAAACTGTAATCAAAAGTAGCTTCATTATGGGCAATGAGGGTAAATTCTGTGACATCAGGTAAGTCTATAAGACCATATCCTTCAACCATTGCTCGGAAATCAATGCGATCGAGGTCGGCAATATCTTCAAATCCCCAAATTCGCGAATTTTCTAGGGCTAAAGTCTCGCTTTGGGTATATGAGTAGTATCCATTTAAACTTTCCTCAAAGCGATAGTTGGAGTCGAGACGATTGTGATTGAGACGGAAAGGACTATTATGGCTGATGCGATTGCCATCCTTATCGTAAAGAATCCCTTTAATTTCAATATCGTAGCTACCTGGATGAGATCCTAAGCTCCAAAGATCGAGACTGTAATCGAAGGTACCTCGGTTGGAACCGGGAAACTCGGGGGTAAATTCTGTGACATCGGGAAGATCGATCGTGTAACCATCAACGATCGCTTGGAAGTCAATGCGATCGAGATTGTTAAGACCATCATAGTCTTCTACCCAAGCATTGGTTAAAGTAATAGTTTCTCCAACGCCATAGACTCCGTCTCCACTCAAGAAAAAGTGCAGAAAAGGTGCATTGTTACTCAGAGAAAACATCACATCGCGCTCTTGAGAGCCTTGTCCCCATTCGTCGTAAGCGATACCGGTTAAGGTAAAATTGTGGGGGAAATTCATAGAGTTGGCAGACAGCCCTAAATTTTTCAAATCAAGAGCATAACTAAAGGTTGCACGATAAGGATTATTAGGATCGGATATAAATTGAGTAACATCAGCAATGTCGATCGCTAAACCGGAGTCCGTTTGCAAAATAAAATCGATGCGATCGATCTCGGCGATACCATCTAAATCCTCAATCCAAGCATCTTCAAGAATAAGAGTATCTCCAAGAGTGTAATCCCATTGATTCAGATAAAAATTGAGATGAGTTTCGTTGCTTCTGGGCAAACCCGAGGTTTTAGTTAACTCAAATTCTCGCATTATCTGAGTGTTAATATTGCCGAGGCGATCGATCGCACTTCCGTGTAATTGCAGTACATGAATACCATCATCAAGAGGTAAGATATTCAAAGCCAAATTGTAGTCAAAGGTAGCAATATCGGGGGAATTCGCATCAATGTTAAAAGCCGTCACATCGGGAAGATCGATCCATGTCCCATTAGCAGTCTGAATGCGGAAATCAATGCGATCGATATCCATCGCACCATCGCGATCGATAATGCTTCCTCCTGTAATGGTTAATGTCTCGTTCGTGGTGTAGCTTTGGCGATCGAGAGAAAACTCGAGATTTTCGGGAAGGGTATGAGTAACGGTGAAGTATTGTGACTGGGTATCAGAAGGTTGTCCGGATTTTGTATAGGCAATGCTATTGAGCATAACGTTATAGTAACCTGGTGCAAGATTGAGAGTTCTGAGGTCAAGATTGTACTCAAAGGTTCCAGAGAATGAATTTTCGGAGTTGGGAATAAAAACTGTTGCATCGGCAACATCGATGCGTTCGCCGTTAATAATCGCCTGAAAGTCAATGCGATCGATATTATCAAAGCCACGATGAATTAGACCGTTGCTGACTGTGAGGGTTTCGCTGGCTGAGTAACGATCGCGATCGAGACTGAAAGTAAAGAGAGGGTATTCACGTGAGATAAAGATGTCGCGAACAACGATGGAGGAGAAATTTCCGACTTTATCGTAAAGAATACCTTCTAATCGTCCACTCGGAAGAGTGCTGAGATCGAGACTGTAGTTAAATGTTCCAGAAGTGGCATTGGGATGATCGGGAATAAATTCTGTCACGTCGGGAAGATCGATCCTGCGCTGAAACCCGTCATACTCGGTAATCCATTGGAAATCAATGCGGTCAAGAGTGTCAATACCATTTCTATCTTCTACTCGAGTATGAACTAAAGTAAGAGTATCATCAACAGAATAAGAGCGATAACTGTTAGGGTGGAATTCTAGATAGGGAGCGCTCTGTACTAGGTAAAATTGTTGATTTTCCCATTGACTACTATTGCCTGCCTTATCAATAAGGTTGCCCTCTAAAGTCCAACGGTGAAATCCCACTGGAATATCCACAGTATTCAGATCGAGATTGTAGTCAAATGTTCCATAAAGTGAATCTGGATGGTCGGAAATAAATTCCGTGACATCGGGAAGATCGATAACGATCTCCTTGTTCGTAAACGATTCCATACCTCGGAGTCGGAAATCAATGTGACTCAAATCTTCCAAGCCATCCTCATCTTGCACCCCAGTGTCAGCAACAGTAAGAGTGTTGTTCGATTGGTCTTCGATGACACGAAAAGCAAGATAGGGAAGAGAATTTATAATGGTTATCGTCATGCCATTGGCCGATCCGTTTCCAGAGCGATCGTAGGCAATCCCGTCGACAGCTGAGTCATAGGATCCTTCGGCGATCGCTAAACTTTTCAGAGCGAAATTGTAGCTAAATGTCGCGCGGTTGGGATTGTTCGGATCGGCAGAAAATTGGGTAATTTCTCCGAGATCGAGGATGCGATCGCCATCTAGATTTAGTTCTAGGTCAATGCGATCGATATCATCAAAACCGTCTGTATCTTCTACCCAACCTTCTAGGACGAGGGTATCGCTAAGGGAGTATTGCTGTCTGTGAGGAGAGGTAAAACCCCAGATTGGCTGCTGATTGGGTTGGGGAGGTGCGGGATGATTACTCGAGGAGGAGGGAGAATGATTGAGGGGAATATCGAGATCGATCGCAGAAAAATTGGCTTGCTGGCGATCGAGCAGTCCGGGATCGATTCCTAAATTGTTGAGGTCAGAGTGGATGGGCATAATCGGTGCAGAAAGATGCAATGGACGATTGCATTGACTTGGCAGGCTTTCTACTATTGTATTATGATTTTTTACGGTTCGTCCTCGCTCTCTTACACCGTTACAGTTATTTATTTGAGATATTGTGTCAATTAAATCTAGATCGAGTTGGAATACATTAGAAATCAATTTCCACGGTTCCCAAACGCCGATCGCGTAAAATCGTTAAGGATGCAGAATCGGGACGAGTGCGAAGGAAGGAGACGAGTTGAAGAATATTTCTGATACGACGGCGATCGATCGCGACAATGCGATCGCCCAGTTTCAGTCCCGATCGCGCGGCTAGAGAATTGCGTTCGATGCCGACAATGAATAAATTAGGAGTGAGAGAAATCCCCAAACGGGAGGTATTGTTGCGCGATCGCTGGGGTTGGGGTTGTCGGGTAATGGTTGGAGAGGGATCGCGTCGGGCAATTTCGGAAGCATTGGCGATGCGATCGCGATTCTCGTTGATAAATTCTCTCACGGCGGTGGCGCTCGTCGCAAAGCCGATGCCAATATTTCCCCCTCGTCGATTGGGGCTGAGAATGGCTTTATTGACCCCAATCAGTTCCCCTCGGGAGTTCAATAGGGGACCCCCGGAATTGCCCTGATTGATAGCAGCATCGGTCTGTAAGTCACCGTTGGGGGCGATGCGGCTGAGAATTCCCGTGGTAAAGGTTCCCGATAAACCGAAAGGAGAACCGATCGCGTAAACTTCTTGGCCGACGCGAATACTGTTTGCATTTGCTAAAGGTAAGGCAGGAAAGCGATCGCGGCTGAGGATTTGCACGAAAGCGAGGTCATTGGGGCGATCGAGGGCTAAGGCTTGTCCGGGATACTCTTTCCCTTGATTATCAATCACAACAACGCGACCTCGGGGGGCATTTTCCACAACATGAGCATTGGTCAGAATTAACCCTTTTGCATCGATGATACTCCCGGATCCCGCACCGCGTCCCACCGCAACAGTCACCACGGCTGGACTGGCTTTTTGATAGACATCAATGCGGGTTTGTTCGCTTTCGTTCAATTTTTCAGGAACAAAAGAGGGAGGCGCACTCAGGACAACTGGGGCAGTTGCGAGTACACTGGCGAGGATGAGGGCGATCGAGGATATGGCTTTCATGGTTGCGCGATCGGAAATGGGAACTCTGCTTTAATTTTATTCTGTTTTTGATGATGTTGGCGATCGCATCAATGTTCCGGTTAAGAAAAGAGAGTTTCTTCTGTTCGGTCAACAGTATTTAATTTAGCGATCAAAAAGGCAGATTGTTATAAAAAAGCCTTACAAGTTTTTCAGTATATGCAGGAAATAGGATCTCCTCCAACACTTTCTACAGTGCTAGCTCTTATGAGAAAAATCCCAACCTTTGAACAAGGTTGGGCGCACATTAATAACCTAGAATCTTTAATAAAACTACCACTAGAGAAAAAAGCTGACGAAATACTGATTAAGATTTTTAAAATTATTATCCAGAAAGCGGCGAGTAAACAAGAATTGGCAAAAGTCCGTGAAAAAATTAATCATCGATATCCACACATCTGTGATGCAGTTTTTAATAGATTTTACATTGTTAAACGATCGCAAAAACGCCAACAAGAGAACGACTAAACCCCGATCCCCGAAATTCCCAGCAGTTGCACCGAATAATCTCCCTGTCTCCTCGCGATCGCATTACCTTCACAAAGAACGCACCTCAAGCAACAGATGCGATCGTCAAAAGATACTTTGACCGTTGCGGTAGAATAAAAGGGTTGAATTAACAAAACAAGAGAGGGAATCTTGAATATCGTTCAAAAAGCCTTCTATTTCGGGATGGGAGTGGCTTCCCTAGCCGGAGAAAAAGCAGGAGAACAGTTACAACAACTGCAAGTTCAAGCGCAAAAATTAGCGGATGAAATGGTCAAACGCGGCGAACTTAGCGCAGAAGAAGCCAGTAAATTTGTAGATGATTTGGTACAAAAAGCACAACAACCCGTTGTTGAAGAAGCAGAACCTTCCGAAACCAGCAAGGAACCTCGACGAATCGAAATTTTAGAGGAAGGAGAATCTTCATCGGAAGAAACCGAAAAAACAGAAGATGCGGATCGCTTGCGGAGTCAAGTAGAAGCGTTGCAAGAAGAACTTCGTCGCTTGCAAAATGAATAGGTTTTTCGCAAAAATAAAAAACAAGTTACAAACATTAAATCATCAATTATTGAAAATATGAGTCAAAGCGATCGCGTGATTTCTCCGGAACAATCCTCTGAGGTGAAATATGGGGAAAGATTAATTGCCGAAGGAACATTAATTACGTTTCCCAATCCTCGCATAGGACGAAAATACGATATTGCTATTACTTTGCCAGAATTTACTTGTAAATGTCCGTTTTCTGGTTATCCTGATTTTGCCACCATTTCTATTAATTACTCTCCTAATGAACGCGTTGTAGAACTCAAAGCCTTGAAACTTTATATCAATAGTTACCGCGATCGCTATATTTCCCATGAAGAATCGGTGAATCAAATTTTAGATGATTTTGTGGCAGCTTGCGATCCTTTAGAGGTGACGATAAAAGGGGATTTTACCCCTCGAGGAAACGTCCACACTATTATTGAAGTTTGGCATCAAAAAGAGCCTTCTTAGCTCTCAAAATTGAGATTTTGCTGGACTACAACAACTTTCCTCGGAACTATTCTCAACGATCGCGGTCTGAGATCTCGTGGGTTGAGTTTAAGATATGAAGCCCAACTTTTTGTGGGTTAGCCTGTTGGGTTTCATTTTATTTTACACCATAGAAGCGAGCAGGATTATCCCAGAGGATCTTTTGGATAATTGCGCGATCGCCATTCTCTCCCATCGCCACTAAATCCCTAATATTCTCTGGTTTGTGATCCATGTGAGGATAATCGGAGCCAAAAATTAGATTATCCGTACCGATATAAGGGATGAGGTCGCTTAAGTATGCTTCTGAAGGTTCTACCGAGATAAAACACTGACGGCGAAAATACTCCGAGGGCTTCATTTTTACTGTTTCCTTCACTTCCCAATACAAGTTCTCGTACTCTTCATCCAGTCGCCAAAGCCAGTAAGGAAGCCAACCGCAACCCGATTCTAAAAAGCCGATTTTAAGCTGAGGATGCCGCTCTAAAACCCCACCTTCAATTAAGGCGAGCATTGCCATCATTTGCTCTATTGGGTGAGAACAAGCATGTAGAGCAAAACGAGAATTGAAGCGATCGCTTCCGGTTGTTGGCAAGCGCGAGTGAGTGCCTTCGTGAATCCCCACGGCAATCCCCAACGCTTCGCATTCCTGCCAAAAAGGTTCATAGGTGCGATCGCTCAACAAACGCCCTTTCACGGGGTTAGGACGCAAAAATACCCCTTTCCAGCCCCACTCGGCAATCTGACGCACCTCAGCGACCATCTTATCCGGTGCGTGGAGATTGATCGCGCCGATTCCTTTGAGGCGATCGGGATCGAAGCTGCAAAAGTCCCTCAGCCAACGGTTATAGGCACTGGTAAACGCCCCAGCAACATCGGGAGCCATAGAGTCGATCGCCCACACCCATAGCCCGTAAGTGGGATAGAGAAAAGCCATATCGACTCCCATCAAAATCATTTCTTGTAGGTGAGATTCGACATTGTAGCCATGCAAAAAAGCATGAGGATGAGATGCTAACATTTGTTGATTGGCATCTTGCCAAAGCTCCCAAGACACCTTTTTAACAATATCTTCCCCTTGAATCGTCATTTCTGATGAAGGGGCAAAGGCTCTATATTCAGGGTCAATATAGTCTTTCCACATTGCTGGCGGTTCAATAACGTGGGAATCTGCATCAATAATTTGATATCCTTTGAACATAGGTAATCGAGAATGGATAATTGGCGATCGAGAAGTGAAATTATAGCAATTACTTTGTTAGCTTATCGAGAAGAAGAACAAAGGTTTCGGCATCTTTTGAAACCAACTGTTACACGCCATATTCCACTGCGATCTCGCTTGGTATTGCTCCGGACTGAAAATCATACAAACATCGGATTGATAAAACTATTATCTAAGCAAGGAATCTTTCTTTGTCAAGAAAAATTTTATTAAGATATGATTTGATACAATATGGTAATATTCAATTAATTTGAATGTTTGAATGGTGAAAACTAGCTATGAGTGACAATTGCTGTCAATCGAAAGCCTGTGAGTTATCAAAGTTGAGAAAACGACAAGCCAAGGTGCTTTGGGCAGTACTGTTCATCAATATACTGATGTTTGCGATCGAGTTTGGTGCCGGTATTCGAGCAAATTCTCTTTCTTTAACTGGAGACTCATTGGATATGCTGGGGGACGCGCTGGTTTATGCAAGCAGTTTGTATGTCATCAACAAAAGCGTTAAAGCTCAAGCTGGAGCAGCTTTCTTAAAAGGAATAATTATGTTTTTATTTGCAATTGGAGTTTTTGCAAGAGCAAGCTATCAACTATTTTCAGGTGCAAGTCCAGAAGCCTCTATCATGGGAATAGTTGGTGTTGCAGCTTTACTGGCCAATTTATTGTGTTTATTCCTATTAGCTCGTCATCGGAAAGATAATCTCAATATGTCTTCTGTTTGGTTATGTTCTCGCAATGATATCATTGCCAATATATCAGTCCTTGTGGCAGCAGTACTCGTTTCTCAAACTTATTCGATCTTACCGGATTTAGCCGTAGGTTGTTTGCTAGCGTTTATTTTTGTAAAGTCAGCGCGTAAAGTCTTGACGCAATCGTGGAGGGAAATGCAACAAACATGAAGGAACATATTTTATTAATTGAGGATTAATCGCAGATTCATGTCAATGCCAAACAGTGAAATTTTATCTAAAAATACGCAAAATTCATGTCAATTATCACTGTCGAAAATCTCAGCAAAATTTACCCTGTTGCCATCAAAGAACCCGGAATAAAAGGGACGATCGCGCATTTTTTTAATCGGACTTATCGCCAGATCAAAGCCGTACAAAATATTTCTTTCAGTATAGAACCGGGAGAAATTGTCGGTTTTTTGGGGCCAAATGGAGCCGGAAAAACAACAACATTAAAAATGCTCTCCGGTTTAATTCATCCTTCTAGCGGTCAAGTCAATGTTGCAGGCTATTTCCCTTTTCACCGTCAAGCTCAATTCTTGAAGAAAATGAGCTTGGTTATGGGACAAAAACAGCAACTTTTATGGGACTTACCTGCCCTTGATTCTTTGCGAATTAATGCGGCGGTTTATCGCATTAGCGATCGCGAATTCAAACAGCGTTTGGGAGAACTGGAAAGCCTACTTGCTCTACAGGGAAAATTAACGCAACCTGTGCGAAAACTCTCCCTCGGAGAACGCATGAAAGCCGAACTTTTAGCCGCCCTCCTGCACCATCCCCAAGTCCTCTTTTTAGATGAACCGACATTAGGATTAGATGTAAATGCTCAAGCTGCCGTACGGGAGTTTTTACGAGAGTATAATCAGCGTTATGATGCCACTATTCTCCTCACCAGTCACTATATGGCAGATATTACGGCTTTATGTCGGCGAGTGCTGTTAATTTATGAAGGCGAATTGATGTATGATGGCAGTTTAGAAGGCTTATTGGAACGGTTTGCTCCCTGTCGAGAAGTCAAGGTGGAGTTAGCCAATATTCTGCCCGAAGATAAACTTGCTTTTTATGGCGAGATTAAAGCGATCGCGGGACGAGAGGTTCGGTTTATCGTGCGTCGGGAAGATTTAACGCAAACCGTGGCAAAAATTTTGGCACAATTACCCATCTTGGATCTCAGTATTACCGATCCTCCTATTGAAGAAGTTATCGGACGTTTATTTGCCACGGGAGTAATTCAATGAAATGGTTTTGGCAACGAGTTGTTACCTTGCTTTCTGTCTACTACGCCCATATGGTGGAATATCGTGCGGAATTGTTTTTTTGGATGCTTTCGGGGTCATTTCCGATTATTTTAATGGGGGTTTGGATGGAAGCCTCCCAAGGGGGACAATTTGAGTTGAGTGCGGTGGAGTTTGCTCGTTATTTTATTGCCGTATTTATCGTGCGTCAATTTACGATTGTTTGGGTAGTGTGGGAGTTTGAAAAAGAGGTCGTACAAGGGAAGTTGTCTTTGCGTTTATTGCAACCGATCGATCCGGTTTGGCATCATATCGCGCAGCATATTTCGGAGCGCTTTGCCCGGTTACCTTTTGTGATTGTTTTGGTCGGCTTATTTTTTCTAATTTACCCGCAAGCCTTCTGGTTGCCCGATATCCAACAAGTTTTACTGGGAACGATCGCAACATTAATGGCGGTTTCCTTGCGTTTTCTTTTACAATACACTTCGGCAATGCTCTCATTTTGGACCGAACGTGCCAGCGCGATCGAACAATTTCTCTTTCTTTTCTATCTTTTCTTTGCCGGATATATTGCCCCCCTCGATGTTTTTCCTCCTTTAGTAAAAGCGATCGCGCAATGGACTCCTTTTCCTTATTTTCTCTATTTTCCGGCGGCTATTTTTGTCGGCCTTCCTGTCGAAATCGGACGCAGTTTAATCGTTATGGTAGGCTGGGGAATTGTTTTATTGATTATCAATCGTTGGTTGTGGCGACGAGGATTGAAACAATATTCAGGAATGGGCGCTTAAACAGTTATCAGTTATCAGTTATCAGTTATCAGTGAATATCTTTTAGGGCGCGGATATTGCGCCCTATGAATTGATTAAATTGAATTAAGTGGCTGTTACTGGTTTAGTGCGCTTGGGATTTTCTAAGGAGAGTTGATTGGCTCTTTGTTCGTCCTCTAAGGGAATAAATTCAATGCGATTGAGTAAGGTTGTTACAAACGCAAATAACAAAAAGGGCAAAGAAATCACTAAAATAATTCCTACTGTCAGAAACGCATAAGCTTGACGGGTACTGCTCCATAGTGCTAGGGTTGCCGCAAGACTAATGAAAATTACAATTAACCAGACAATAATTTGTCCGTAAATATCGCCAAAGCCAAGGGTACAACTCAAACGATATTTGGGAAGCTCGTTATCCATAACTAATCTCCTTAATGGGGTGTGGGTAGAAGGGGCGATCGCATTAAAAACGTCTTAAATTTCTTTTAAACGATTTTTATAGATTTTTGAAGGGATTTAAAGATAATTTTACATTATGTCTTTGCTTGGAGTCAATCCGAGTATGATTACCTAGGAAATAAAATATTCTCGAATCTAGTATCGAGTGCAAAATCGCGATCGCTTTTTGAGAGAGATATTTGAAAGCAAGCATTTTAAAATATTTGCTGGCTTAATAAAAATTAATGTTCTACAATACACCATTCGTGTAATTCATACTGAACGCAATGATTTTGAACGAGAGGATCTGCCGCCACAATTTGTTGAGCTTCTTCGAGAGAACCTGCCATAAATAAAAGCATTCCTCCCCCATATTCTTTCCAGTATCCTGTTTTTGCTTGATGTCCTTTGGCAATTAAATCGCGGACGTAGTGACGATGGGCTCGAACATAGCGATCGAAGGTCGCTTTGTTAACAATTCCTTTTTCAATCTTGACAAACCAAGGCATTTTTATAATTAAATTTTAAGAAGATGAGTATGAAGCAAAAAAACTTGCAAGTTAAAAACCAGAATCAACAAGATGCTCGCTTTTTTATTGCCCTACTGCCACCACCGATGATTCTACTGGCAGCGAACGAGATTAAACAACATTTTGTTGATGTGTATAACAGTCACAAAGCCTTTAATTCTCCTCCTCATATTACTCTACAACCTCCCTTTGAGTGGCCGAAAGAGAATTACCCGGTTTTGGCACAAAACTTAAAAGAGTTTGCCGAAAGGCGATCGCCCATTCCCGTTACCTTGTCGGGTTTTGGAGCATTTGCTCCCCGCACGATTTATCTCAACCCCCTGAAAACGCCGGAATTAATGGCTCTGGGAGAAGAGTTGCCCAAACATCTGAAAACAACATTAGGGATTGTCGGCGATCGCAACAATCGTCCCTTCTCTCCCCATCTAACAGTCGCATTTCGGGACTTAACCAAAGCCAATTTTAATCGAGCTTGGCCGGAATTCAAAAACAGAGCATTTTTTGCCGGGTTTGTCATCCGTCAATTAACATTATTAATTCATAACGGCAAGCAATGGGAAGTCGATCGAGAATTTTTATGTACCTCTCGAGGAGAGGAATAGATTATCCGACAATTCGTGATTAATTCGTAATGAATTCTTTAATAATGAATTGATGCAGGTTAGAATAAGCACAAAATGCTCACTTGACTGACGAGAGAAAAAAATGAATTCTCCCGATCGCCCAACGCCACCCACCACAATTTTAGCGATCGATCGCGATCGCGATCGCTGGCTGGCAACCTTCCTCGGTAGGTGGGGCTATCGCGTCTGTTATGCAGCAACGGGACGAGAAGGATTAGAACAAACTATTAACCAATCTCCGCACCTAATTTTGCTCGCGATCGAGATGCCCGACCTCGACGGTTATGAAATTTGTCGTCGTTTAAAAAACAGCCCCGACACCCAAGAGATTCCCGTGATTTTTATGGGCGTTCGAAGTATGGAAAAAGCAAAATCCCGCGATCGCGATATTTTGCAAGGATTTGCGATCGGTGGAGTGGATTATATCAGCAAACCTTTTTATGAGAGCGAAGTTCTCGCCCGCATCAATCATCAATTAACCCGACGAGAACTTCAGTCTCAATTGCAACGGCAAAATCAAGAACTGCAACAAGCCAATCGAGAATTACGCCAAACTAAAACAGAACTAGAAGCCAGTCAAGCCAAATTTAAAGGAATTTTGGCAATTGCCGACGAAGCAATTATTTCGATTGACGAACGCCAAACGATTCAACTCTTTAATCAGGGAGCAGAACGGATTTTTGGGTATATGGCGGAGGAAGTTCTCGGCTGTTCCCTCAATGTTTTACTACCAGAAGGATCGCGCCCGATCCACGGCCGTTATATTGACAATTTCGGTCAATCCCCAGAAATTTCGCGCAGGATGGCAGAGCGCTCTCAAGAAGTGCGAGGCCGTCGCAAAAATGGGGAAGAATTTCCCGCCGAAGCCTCGATTTCGCAATTGCAATTACCCAATGGATTGTTATTTACCGTCATCTTGAAAGATATCAGTCGTCGCCAGCAAGCCGAAGTCCACCTCAGAGCCGCCAAAAATAACTTAGAAACTCGTGTTAGCGAACAAACCTCTCAACTTCTTGCTGCTAACGATCGCTTGCGCCAAGAAATCCACGAACGACGAGAAAGCGAGGAGAAATTTCGCCAACTTGCAGAAAATATTCGCGATGTTTTTTACATCCACGAATTTGATGCAGACTTTAAAACCCTTTATATCAGTCCGGCCAGCGAACAAATTTGGGGCATCTCCCGAGAGGAACTCTATCGGAATCCCTATACTTGGATAGAATCCATCCACCCCGACGATCGCGATCGCGTCGCCAGCCATGCCCCCAAACCCAAAGACTTTATCGATTTCGACTGCGAATATCGCATCTTGCGACCCGATGGAGAAATTCGCTGGATTCGCGATCGCGCTTTTCCCATTCGCAACGAGCAAAATAAGATTTACCGCCTTGCTGGCATTGCTGAGGATATTACCGAACGCAAACAAGCAGAAACCCGCCTGCGAGTTCTCAATCAGCGTTTAGAAACCCTCATCACCCAACGAACGGCGCAACTGCAATCGGCAAATGTCGAACTCAGCGATCAAAAACAACGCTTAGAAGCGATCGCCGCGAATATTCCCGACGGAGCAGTATATCGCGCCATTTTTCACGCCGATGGCTCTTTCTCCCTTGCTTATATTAGTGAAGGGATTGAAAAGATTGCCGGATGCGATCGCCACAACATCCAAACCCGCCCCCAATCCTTATTCGAATTGCTGACCCCCGAGACATTTTCTCACCTCGAACAACAGCTACAAACGGCCTTGGAGACCCTCGAACCCAGTTGTTTTATCTTTGACATCAATCGCGATCGCGAAAAAACAAAATGGTTGCAAAACCATAGCAGCTTTTACCGCTTAGAAAATGGGGATATTATTGCCGACGGCTTAATCTTGGATATTAGCGATCGCATTGCTGCCGAAACTGCCTTGCGAGAAAGTGAGGAACGCTTCCGCGTTATTTTCGAGCAAACGCCGACAGGAATCAATTTAACCGATCCCTCCGGGCGCTTTATTTCTGTCAATTCCAAATGCTGCGAAATTTTTGGTTACGATCGTGCCGAATTACTGACAATGCGATTTCAGGATATCACCCATCCCGAGGACTTGCCTGAAAACCTGCAATTCGAAGAACAACTCATCACCGGGGAAATTAACAGTTATTCCTTAGAAAAACGCTTTCTCCGTAAAGATGGTGCGATCCGTTGGGGACGGATAACCATTTCAGCGATCTGGAGCGATCGCGGCACGCCCAAATATTTCATTGCTGCCCTAGAAGATATTCAAGAACGCAAGGAATGGCAAGAGGCCTTAGAACGTCAAATTCAACGGCAATTGCTCCTCGGGGAAATCACCGCCGAAATTCGCCAGAGTTTGGATAGCGAGCAAATTTTTCAAGCTACTGTGGGGAAAATTGGCGCAGCGTTTGGGGTCGATCGCTGTGTCTTGCATCGATATCTTTCTGTCCCCACCCTCTGTATTCCTCTAGTTGCGGAATATCTCAAGGAAGGAACGCAATCAGTATCGGGTTGGGATATTCCCACCCACAACAATCCTCATTTAGAACAATTGCTCGCAGAGGACAAGGCGATCGCATCCCGCGATGTGACGGGGGAGCCTCTCCTCGAGCCGATCTTGCTCATTTATAGCCAAATTGAAGTTCAATCCCTGCTTAGTGTGGCGACATTCTATAACGGCGAACCCAACGGAGCAATTTATCTACATCAGTGCCATTCTCAACGAGATTGGACTCGAGAAGAAATCGAACTGATTGAAGCGATCGCCGCACAAGTCGGTATTGCCCTCGCGCAAGCAGATCTACTTGCACGAGAAAAAACCCGTCAAGAAGAACTGTCCTATAAAAATACAGCCCTCAAACAAGCCACGCGCAACGCTGAAGCTGCCAGTTTGGCCAAAAGCGAATTTTTAGCGAATATGAGTCACGAAATTCGCACCCCCATGAATGCCATTTTAGGATTTTGCGATCTCTTACAAGAAAGAGTGACCGAAACGCGATCGCGATCTTACCTCGAGTCGATTAAAGCAAGCGGGAAAACCTTACTAACTCTAATTGACGATTTACTGGATCTCTCGAAGATTGAAGCGGGGAAATTGCAACTGCATTATGAACCGATTCATTTATACGGACTCATCGAAGAAATGCAAATTTTCTTTTCCGAACAAGCTCGCCAAAAGGGGTTGCAATGGATTGTAGAAATCGATCCCGAGGTTCCCCCTTTTCCTATCTTTGATGAAGTTCGCCTGCGCCAAATTCTTTTTAATGTCATCGGCAATGCCCTCAAATTTACCGAACGCGGTCACATTAAAATTACCGTCACCCTTCAACCGCGATACACTGAGGTCATTGAGCAACTCGTACCGAGGGAAATCGAGCAAAGCCAAAACGAGCCTGTTGAGGTGTCATCCGTTACCCATCGCCAAACGCTCGAAATTGCCATTGAAGACACGGGTATTGGCATTGCTCCAGAACAGCAAGAGGCTATCTTTGAGGCTTTTAAACAGAATGAAGGCCAAAGTCCGCGCCAATATGGCGGGACGGGGTTGGGTTTGGCAATTACCAAACGCTTAACAGAAATGCTCGAGGGGCGAGTTAAGTTACAGAGTGTTTTAGGACAGGGGGCTACATTTACTTTTATCTTTCCCAACCTGCAATGGGCGACTCATGCACCAACTGCTCGAGGAGAACCGGAGCAAAGCGATCGCTTTCAACAATTTCAACCCCTGACAATTTTAGCTGCTGATGATATTCCTTCTAATCGCAATCTCATTGCGGGTTATTTTGCCGAGAGTTCCCATCATTTATTCTTAGCAAAAGATGGTTGGGAAGCCCTAGAGATTGCCCGTACTCACAATCTGGATTTAATTTTGTTAGACTTACGGATGCCCGAGATCGATGGATGGGAGGTGGCTCGCACTCTCAAAATGAATACCAAAACTCGGAATATTCCCCTCTTGATTTTGACCGCTTCAACTTATCTAGAAAATGAGGAAGAATTACGATCGCTTTGTGATGGATTTCTTCGTAAACCCATCGATCGCGATCGATTAGCTAGAGCAATGGAGATGGTTTTACCCCCTCGACCAGCGATCGAGAGAACCCATAAAAACCCCATCACAACAGAGTCACCAATTTCTCTCTCTGGAGAATCTCCCCAAAATTTGTCAGAATTGTTAGACAAGTTATACCAATACGAGCAAACAACTTGGCCGAAATTGCGGCAAACCTTGAAAATGCGGGATTTAAAACAATGTGTAGAACAGTTAAACCAATGGGGACAAGAATATGGCTATCAACCCGCGATCGACTATGCGAATGCTTTATCGACTCAACTAACTGTATTTGATTGGCATAGTATTCCCACAACTATCGAAAAATTTCCTCAATTCAGAGGAACTTTACAAACTAATATTTTGCAGTCGAATCATCGATAAAATTAATTTATCATGAAAATTTTAGTGCAAATTTTTCCTATTTTCTCCTTCTCTTAATTGTCAAAAAGATAATGCAAGAATTTAATGCAAGTAATTTTTTGATTTTAGTCGTTGATGATATTTCCAGCAATCTACAAATTATTGGGGAGATATTGGACGATGCGGGATATGCAACCACTTTTGCGATAAGCGGAAAACAGGCTTTAGAAAGAATTTTTTTGGCTCACCCCGATCTGATTTTATTGGATTTAATGATGCCAGATATGAACGGATTAAAAGTATGCGAAATATTAAAAGCTAATTCCGATTATCAAGATATTCCAATTATTTTTTTAACTGCAAGTAATGAGCAAAATCATTTATTACAAGCCTTTGAAAAAGGAGCAGTCGATTATATTACCAAGCCTTTTAATTCTCGCGAACTATTGGCACGAGTGAAAACACATTTAGAATTAAAATATACGCGAGATGAACTCAAAAAAGTCCTGATAGAACTGGAAAAGTTAGCCACAACCGATCCCTTAACAGGAATTGCCAATCGCCGTCATCTTTTAACCCTTGGAGAACGAGAATTTTGTCGCATTTCTCGCTACAATCGACCCTTTTCAATCTTAATGATTGACCTCGATCGCTTTAAAAATATTAACGATAGTTATGGTCATGGAATTGGCGATGAAGTTCTCAAAAAAATGGCGGAGGTGACATTAAGTGTCTTGCGAAAAGTAGATTACTTTGGTCGCTTTGGTGGAGAAGAATTTGTGATTTTACTACCCGAGACAAACTTGCAAGATGCAAAAGAAGTCGCCGAACGAATTGGTTACAAAATTGCAGAAATGGAGTTTATTCACTTAGAGAAAATTATCAAGATTACAGCTAGTATCGGTGTCTCTAATTATCAAATTGGCGATACAACCATTGATAATATTCTTCGTCGTGCTGATGCAGCACTTTATCAAGCAAAACGGTTGGGACGCGATCGCGTTGTTGCGATCGAACAGTGAACAGTTATCAGTTATCAGTTATCAGTGTTAGAAAACGGTGCCGTCGCTTTGGAGTGAAAGAGGAGGATTTCCTTGCGATCGCAATTCTCGGGCAATTTTTCGTCCTGCGATCCAAGTGCCTCCCTGTAAAACTTTCACTAAGGGTAATTCGGCAGGCGTTAAAACTAATTTATCTCGCATTTTCTCGGCAATGCGATCGAGGAGAATAATAGTTAAAGCTCGCCATTCAATAATGAGTTCGGAACTGGGTAAATGAGAATCTGTTAATAATTCCGATCGCTTGACTTGTAATACTCCTAAATCAATCAATAATCCCCCATTGCGATATTCTGCCAATCCGGTTAAACTCTCTAAATTGTTAATATTAATTCCTAACTCTGCTAAGGGTTCGAGGAGAGAATAAGTCAACCATTGGGATAGTTTATGGAAAGGAATAAAGCGATCGCCACCGATAGCTGCATGTTGCCAAACATCTCCTAAATTGACCCCTTCAAGGGAAAATCTTCCCGGCCAAATCTCGCCAATACTTGCTAAAATAACTTGAAAAATTTCCGTTGCTGCTAAAATATTCTCCTTTCTAACTTTTGTCAATAAATAATCAACTAAATTTCCCAAGCGAGGGGACTTGTCATCAAAAAATTGCGGTTGTTTCCAGAGAACTTCACCTAATTTTTGTAAGAGTTTTAGCCGTCCTGTCAAGCCAACTAAATCATTCTTATCATTAACTTGAAATCCTGTTGCTAACGCATCAAGAGTTAAATTCTGTAATCCTTTGGCATCGACTTGTAACGGTTTGTCGCGATCGCTCGAAAAGAGTCCCTGTTGAAACATCCGAAAACTAGCAACAGCCAACCCTTCCGATCGCTGAAAAATCTGCCCGGTTTCCACTTCCCGATATTGCCATTGCGATCCTGCTCCTGCATCGAGTAAAACACTAATAATCACCAAATCGAATTTAATTCGAGCTTGTTCTCGAGGAGAATGATGTGCGATCGCTATTGCTAATTCCTGTAGGCGAGAAACATTTCCGACCTCAAAATGTCGCCAGCGACTGTGAAAAGGAATATCCAGATCGGGATAAGATTCTCGCGTCACCGAAATCACAAAATCAGTGACTTCATCAAGGCGATCGCCATGATAGCGAAAATACTCAGATTTATCTTCGCGAACAAATTGAAACAAGAGATTGCACCGGTCTCGAATAGCTTGAGGAGATTGGAGATAGGAAACTAAATGAGCAGTCATTTCAGTTATCAGTTATCAGTTATCAGTGTTCATTGATAAAGGGTTGTGCGTTCTCGATCGGGGCGATCGCAAGCTAAAATTGCTTGTTGTAAACATTCTACTGTTATATTCGTTCCTCCTTTTGCTCCGGCCATGGTGGTAATATGCTCTTCCATGAGAGTCCCGCCGATATCATTACACCCCCATTTTAAGGCAGTCATCGCTCCTTTTAACCCCAATTTGACCCAACTCGGTTGATGGTTAACAATCCAATTTCCCAAATAAATTCGTGCGACCGCCGTTAATTGTAAAGTTGAGTTGAGATCGGGCTGATCTCGTCCTACGCGACGGCGTAAATTAGGAGGTGCAAATTGTCCCACAAAAGGCAATAAAACGAACTCGCTGAATTTAGCTGGATAATTATTTCCGATCGCTTTTTGTTGCAAACTGCGTAAATGTTCCAAATGAATCATCTGGTGTTCTGGCGTTTCAATATGACCTGAAAGCATGGTACTCGTGGTATAGATGCCTAATTTATGGGCAGTTTCAATAATTTCTAACCAAGTTGTCGTATTGATTTTTTCCGGACAAATAATATACCGAACGCGATCGCAGAGAATTTCCGCCGCCGTACCGGGCATAGAATTGAGTCCAGCCTCTTGTAAAGTCTGAATAACAACAGTATAAGAAAGATTATCTTCGCGGGCGATAAATTGGATTTCTTGAGGAGAAAAAGCGTGTAAGTGAATTTGCGGAAATTCGCTTTTAATTGTTTCCACTAAACGCAAATAATAAGGCAGAGATTTACCGTCAATCTTTGCTTCTGGATTTAATCCTCCCTGCATACAAATTTCTGTTGCACCGCGTTTAACAGCATCAGTCGTTTTTGCTAAAATTTGTCCCCAGTCCAACCAATAAGCTCCTTCTTGTCCGGCATCTCTGCGAAATGCACAAAAATTGCAATGTTGTTCGCAAATGTTAGTAAAATTAATATTGCGATTGACCACATAAGTTACAATCTCTCCGGCTTGACGCTGACGCAGGCGATCGCTGGTTTCTTGAATTGCCGCGATCGCATCGGGATGCGTTTGTTTGAGGAGAAATACCCCATCTGCCGACGAGATATCTTTTCCCAGAAGCGCATCATCTAAAATAGATTCGAGAGTTTGTGTCAGCATTTTCAACTCAGTTTCAAATCGTTTATAATTTATCTAAAATTCAATTCTAATCGATTTTATGGAACGCGGGTTACTCTGGTTGCCGTTACTGTTCGGATTTTTTGGCTTAGCTTGGGCAGGGTGGAACGAATATCAAAAAGTAGAGGCGTATCGACATTGGGCAGAAAATTTCGACAATGCTAAATACGATCTCTATGCAGTTCTCGCTCATAAAGGCTGTGAAATTACATGGGGAAAACCGACTCGTAAAGCCCCTATAGATCTGCAATATTTTTCTTTAAAAGATGTGGCAAAAATTCGCTTATTAGTTAGCGATCGCATTATCGATAAAGAAGAAAATCTTCCCAAAAAAGGAAGATCTGAATTAGAGTTTTGTTTCAACAATTCCGAGCGATCGGTGAAAATTCCCTTTACCGATATTGAATTGGCCGCAAAATGGGGTCAGTATTTACAAAAAATCAAGGCTGACGCGATCGCCGAGTGCTAATATAAAGAGGTGAATGTAATGCTCTCTCAAAATCGTTTATCAATCTTAATTTTATCCGTTCTGGGAATTATTGCGTTAAATTGCAATTTAAAAGCAATTGCTCAATCTATTATACCAGCCAATGATGGAACGGGAACAACAGTTAATTTAACTGGGGATAATTTTACCATTGACGGCGGTTCGCGATCGGGAGATGGAATCAATTTATTTCACAGTTTTGAGCAATTTGGCCTCACTTCTGGGCAAATTGCCGAATTTCTCAGTAACTCGCAAATTCAAAATATTTTAAGTCGCGTAGTAGGCGGCGATCCTTCCATCATTAACGGCTTAATTGAAGTCACTGGCGGGAATAGCAACCTCTATTTACTGAATCCGGCTGGGATTGTTTTTGGCATAGGAGCGAGTTTAAATGTTCCGGGGGATTTTACCGCCACAACTGCCACGGGAATTAGGTTTAGTGATAATGATTGGTTTAATGTTTTTGGGAGTAATAATTACGCGGAATTGAACGAAATTCCCACTCAGTTTTCTTTCGATCTAGAACAGTCTGGAACAATTATTAATTCAGGTCATTTAACGCTCTCAGCCGAACAAAATTTAACACTATTAGGAGGAGCAGTTATCAATACCGGAACTCTCGCAACAGAAGGCGGTAATATTCTCATTTCCGCCGTTCCCGGCAGGAGTACAATCCGTATTTCTCAACCGGGAAATTTATTAAGTTTGGAAATTGAACCGCCACGAGATAGTCAAGGAAATTTGCTGGCTTTTCAGGCGATCGATCTACCAGAATTATTAACAGGGACAGATACAGGATTAACAGTAAATGGAGATGAAAACGTACAATTTAACGATTCTGGAACAATTGTACCATTTTCAATAGGAACAGCACTTTCATCAGGAATTATCGATAGTTCAGGAACGACTGGACAAGGGGGAACTGTTCATTTTTTAGGCGATCGCGTTGCTTTGCTCGATAATGCCCGTATTGATGTTTCTGGAGCAACAGGAGGAGGAATTGCTCGTGTTGGAGGCGATTATCTTGGTCAGCATTCCCTTGCGTCTTTCGCCGACGCGGGGTCTGACCGCTATTTAGGAAGTGGAACTATTCCCAATGCTCGTTTTAACTTTGGCAGTGAAAATGTTGCCATTAATGCTAATGCTCGAAATATAGGCAATGGAGGCACTGTTATTGTTTGGTCGGATGAAGCAACTCGATTTTTTGGAAATATTAGCGCCAGAGGCGGGCAAAATGGCGGCAATGGAGGATTTATTGAGACTTCTGGAAAAGATTATTTAGATGTTTTTGGCGCTTCTATTGATGCCAGTGCCGTAGCGGGAAATGCGGGAGAATGGTTGCTCGATCCTCGCAATGTTATCATTACGAATGTTACTAGTGGTGGCAGTTTTGGCGGTGGCAATCCCAATACTTTTACTCCAACGAGCGACGATGCAACCATCAATGTTACAGATATTACGGGAATTTTAGGAGGAGGAACGAGTGTTACAATTTCAACGGGAAGTACGGGAAATCAAGATGGAAATATTACCGTTGCAGCAGCAATTAATCCGGGAGGAATTGGAGGGAGTCCAACCTTAACCTTTAATGCTGCCAATGATATTATTATTAATGCTCCTATTGTTAATGGAGATACGACCCTCGGCCACAAACTTAGTCTGACATTTTCCGCAGGAGGAGATATTGATGTTAATAGCAATTTGATAACAGTTGGAGGCAGTATTAATTTAACCAGTAGTGGGAATATTGACACAACGGGAGGAATTTTAGATACTTCTGAATTTCGCAATGCAGTACCTGCTACAGTTAATTTAACACCCGGTGATGTTACTCTCAATGCAGGAGGCTCGATAAGTACGGGAGCGATCGATACTTCCGCCGCTCAAACGAATGCAGTGTTTAATAGTACGGTACAAGCAGGCAACGTCACCGTTAATGCGGGCAGTACGATCGCAGTCAATGGTGCGATCGATGCTTCAGCAGACATTTCAGGAGGTTCGACTTATACGGCAACAGGAGGAATCGTTAATTTAACTTCGGGGACAACTCCCGGAAGCAGTATTTCTTTTGTCACAATTGATACTACTGCCCTGAGTAATAATGGAGGGAATACGGCAAATGGCGGTAATACAACCCTAACTGCTTACGGACTGGTACGAGGTTCGGGAACTCTTGCCAACGGAAACACTATCGATACTTCAGGGAACAATAGTTCGGGAGCAATTCGTATTACCCACGACGGGGGTTTTGATAATATTGATTTTACGGTAGGAAGTTCAACGGCAAATGGAACGGCGGGAGCGCTTAAAGCAACACCTCAGCTTGCTTCGGGGTCATTCTCCGTGCTACCGAATGGAGGCTCTGTCACGCCAGTTTCAGGAATTAATATTACATCAATTAACAGTCCGCCGACCCTCAGCACATTTTCAACGATGGTGGTGAATTCAGGCGATATTCTCACTTTAAGTTATACCGATTTAATGACTTTAGCCAACGATGTCGATGCGGATAATCTGATTCTGACTTTAAATAATTTTACCAGTCTCGGCACGTTAACGTTAAACGGCGTGACGGTGACAGGTTCTTCTATTACTATCTCTGCGGGGGATGTTCTTGTTTATACCCCTCCCAGCAATTTTTCTGGGACAATTGCGGTGTTTGATATTGGTGCTAATGATGTCGTCTCCAACTCGAATGAGATAACCGTCAATGTCAGTTCGTCGGAGTTTGATTCTGGTTTTTCTTGTACTCTCGAATGCAACGATCGCGACATACTCGAGACAATTCCCGATCCAGAAGGCGATCGCACCGGTGCATCTTGGTTGTTAGCGGCCTTTTGTCGAGGAGATAAACGCAGAAGCATCCATGCGATCGAAACCCTCTATAGCGAAGAATATGCCCGTTATTTAGAGTTGGATGCCCCCGACCCCTTAACCTTGCAACAGGTGCAAGCAGCCCTCAAAAATGCCGAATCTAAAACAGGGGTTTCTCCCAGTGCCATTTATCTTACTTTTTGTCCGAAATCTCTCACTCCACCTTTAGCGAGGGAAATACAAGGCGAAAAAGGAGTAGAAGAAAATGCTAAGAATCTTAGCGAAACACCTGAATCAGATATTCCTTTAGGAGAGGATCGCCTCCTGAGAGATGACGATCGCCTCGTCCTCATCCTCGTTCCTCCAGAAGGAGAACCCATTCGCCACGCCATCAATGCGACTCGAGGAGAAATGAGAGATATGGCGATCGCATTCCGAACAACTGTTACTAATGTACGTCGTCCTGATGCCTATCTCAAACCTGCTCAACAAATGTACGACTGGTTACTCGCACCTTTAGAGGAAGAACTCACCGATCTCGGCATTCAACATTTAACCTATATCGTCGATGCAGGCATTCGCACCACTCCTCTCGCCGCCCTGCACGACGGCCAAGGATTCGCGATCGAACGCTATAGTATCAGTCTCATGCCCAATATATCTGCCAGCGATTTGACTCCCCATCGTTTAAAAGACGAGAAAGTTTTGGCCATGGGAGCCGATCGCTTTGCAGAATTGCCTCCTCTCCCCGCAGTTCCCGTAGAACTCGAACTTATTGCTGAAGAAATCTGGCACGGCGATAAATTTCTCAACGAAGAGTTTACCTTAAAAACCCTGAATAGCGCTCGTCAAAATTCCCCTTACGGTATCATTCACCTCGCCACTCACGGCGACTTTCGTGCAGGTGACTTAAGTGAATCTTATATTCAGTTTTGGGATTCGCGTTTGAGTCTGGATCGCCTGCGAAATCTGCGTTGGAATTTTCCCTCTGTAGAAATGTTGGTCTTGAGCGCGTGTCGCACGGCGTTAGGAGATACTGATGCTGAGTTGGGGTTTGCCGGTTTAGCGGTGGCGGCGGGAGTGAAGTCGTCTTTAGGTAGTTTGTGGTATGTGAATGATGAGGGAACGTTAGGGCTAATGAGTCAATTTTACGCACAATTACAAGATGCTCCTATTCGTGCTGAGGCGTTGCGTCAAGCTCAATTAAAGATGCTTCGTCAAGAAGTTCGTTTTGAGGAAGGACATTTAATTAGTGGGGAAGAACGAGTGATTTTGCCTCCCGATCTGTCGGGGATCGACGATCGCGTTTTATCTCATCCTTATTATTGGTCGGCTTTTACAATGGTAGGAAATCCATTTTAACAATGAGCAATAAGCAATGAACAATTTTGGGATTCTACTTACTTTTTCTATTTTCTTTGCCAGACTTTGAGAACGAGTTTGAGAAGGTTGAGGAGTCTTTGAATTTTTTGCAGTTGTCCTTCTAGTTTGCTGTAGCGATCGCGCAGGTTGGCGCTTCCTTTTTGTGCCATGTAAATATAGCGCGGTGCTGGATGGAGGGAATTATAAAGGGTGCGATCGAGAGAAATCAGAGTTTTCGTTGCTCTAGCGATTGTTTTTCGCAAGCGGATAATTTTCCATGCGACATAGAAATTAATGAGAGCAAGGATGCAATTAAAAACAATTACAAAAATCAACATCTTAAAGTTATCACCGAAAAGCTAAAAAATAGAACCTTAATATCGAGAGATGATTTTAATAATATCAGTTTTTACCGCACTGCGCGATCGAAATCATCATCATTGGCGCGATCTTGGGAAAAATCTTAAGAGTGAATGACAGAAAACGAGAGAATCTGGGTAGGTTAACTGTAGAGACAAGAGAAACATAAAACTTAGCAAAAAAGAAAGATATTTTTTGCTGAGAATGGATTTTTATTGAGTTTTTTCTCTTCTTAAATTAAGAGTGGATAAGGAGGAAGTTAGATGAAACCCGTACTCAAAAACAAATTTTTACAATATTTCTATCATTGGCGCGATCGCGAAAATGGCTCTATCTGGATTCGTGTTCTCGTCCTTGCAATCCTAATTGGTGTGTTCGTGACAAAGACACTCCCTCAATTATTTACTCAAACAAGTCATGGTCGCCAAAGTGAAAGTCGTAATAATGTTGGAGCTATGGGTCGCGCTCAACAGGCTTTTTATTGGGAAAATAAACACTTTACAACCGATCTCGTTCAACTAGGTATAGGAATTCAATCAAAAACGGTGAACTACAAATATGAAATTATTGGCATCCCATCAGACAAACCTACAATTGTCAATAATTTAGCAATTCCTCTGCAAGATGGGCTTTTAGTCCATCTCAGTATTGTTGGAACAACAATAATTGATGGTGAGCTTGTATCAATTTCAGTGGGTTGCAAATCCAAAGAACCCACAGGAAAAAATCCTATTTGGGAAGGTCTTTCTATCAAAGAAGGCGAGAAAGCTCTTAGTTGCGATTGCATTACAGTAGGCGGTCAACGTTTAATTGATTTAAGTAAATAATTGACTCTATTTCACTGGATTGACAGTTAATGAAAGCCAAAAAAGAGGAAAATATAATGAAATTAGCATTAAGAATCAAATTCTTCCGGTATCTCAACGATCGGCGCGATCGCGAAAATGGCTCTATCTGGATTCGTATTCTCATCCTTGCGATCGCTTTGGGAATGCTCAGTTTCTTCCTACTGCCTAAATTTTTCGAAAATCAAGAGAAAGAAATGCTATTTTGTTGCCGTGGCTCTGAAGGTGCTAATAATGTGGCAGCAATGAATTATGCTCAACAGGAATTGTATTTAAAGAAGCAAATTTTTGCGATCGATCCAAATCAGCTACAAGCAAAGTTTCAGTCAAATATTGAGAAATATAAATATGAAATTATGGGGAATCCAAGGGATAAACTAACAGTTATCAATCATTTAGCAACACCGATTGTAGATGGAGAAAAAGCCTATCTTGGCATTGTCCGCAAAACGATTATGAATGATGACATCGTGACGATCGCGATCGCTTGTGAATCCGTGGAACCAACCGGAAAGAATCCAAATTGGATCGGTCTTCCCACTGAAGAAAATGAGGACAATATTAACTGCGATCGCGTTACTGTCGGCGGTCAGGGTTTGATTAATTCGGGTTTACTCTCCTTTTCTCGAGTAGGCGAACAAGAAAATATTCCCGAGAATGAACAAAAATAAGGAGGCGAGGAAAATGTAAATTGCGATCGCATTATCGTAAGCGATCGGCGTTTAATCGAACTGGGATATTAATTGATTACGATAGAAACAGTTTATTTGCAAAAAGCATACAAATACCTGTGGCTACCTCCAAAAAGATCGATCTAGTCAGAACTCCTCTCTTTGCCGAAATTTCCGCGCTTGGAGCGCGTTTTACAGACTTTGCCGGCTGGGAAATGCCCGTACAGTTTGCCGGACTCAAACAAGAACACGCCGCCGTGCGATCGCAGGTGGGAATGTTCGATATTTCCCACATGGGTAAGTTTATCCTCAAAGGACAGAATTTACTCTCCCATCTTCAACCCCTCTTTCCTTCCGATCTGGAACGGTTGCAAGCCGGACAGGCTCAATATACCGTGCTGTTAAACGATCGCGGCGGAATTATCGATGATGTCATTATTTATTATCAAGGAGAAGATGAGACGGGAATGCAATCTGGGGTTGCGATCGTCAACGCCGCAACGCGATCGCGAGATAAAGAATGGATGTTACAGCATTTGCAAACATCGGGCATTACCTTAGAGGATGTTTCTCTCGATCGCGTCTTGTTAGCAGTACAAGGACCCCAAGCGATCGCCGTCCTTAAACCTCTCATTAAAGGCGATATCGAGTCCCTCAAGGCATTTGAGCATCTCAACGCATCTATCGCGGGAGAGTCGGTATTTATAGCGAGGACTGGCTACACCGGAGAGGATGGCTTTGAAATTATGCTCGACCTCGAAGCCGGACGGCAATTATGGCGATCGCTTCTCGCCGCCGGAGTTACGCCTTGCGGGTTGGGGGCGCGGGATACCTTGCGCTTAGAAGCGGCGATGGCACTTTACGGACAAGATATTACCGATGAGACCACTCCATTAGAAGCTGGTTTAGGATGGTTGGTACATTTGCCCACCAAAGGGGAATTTATCGGACGAGAAGTTTTAGAACAACAAAAACAAAACGGACTCGATCGCAAGTTAATCGGTTTAGAAATGCAGGGGCGTTACATTGCCCGTCATGGTTATCCTATCCTTGTTGAAGGTGAAAAAGTCGGAGAAGTTACGAGCGGTACCCTGTCGCCAACTTTAGGAAAAGCGATCGCTTTAGCTTACGTCCCCAAGCGTTTTGCGAAAAAAGGGACGCTCCTCGAAGTGGAAATTCGCGGTAAAACCCATCCCGCGATCGTTGTGAAAAAGCCCTTTTATCGCTCTCCTCACCGGGCTTAGTGCAACTTTTTTCATATTTTTTATGGCGATCGCTCGAAATTTCGTAAAGTTTGTTTGCGATCGTGAAATAGATTCTCAAGGGATGGTAATGTAGAAATTGAAGCAGTTAAATGCTTCTTAAAAAAACGGCATCAACGATAGCAACAGGGCAAAAAACTCTGTTTTAATGAACTTGGTTCAATATCTAAGCTGTTTCAATTTCTTGGTATCTCATACCAACCTCCAAAAACCAGAGCAACATCTTACAAGAACACTCAAATTCTCTAAACTGAAAGACTGAGGGATATCTCTAAAGTTAACTGGAAAATCAAACTTCCGACTTAAGTAGACCCCTGAAAAACTTGAAGAAAGATAGAGAAAACCGAGCAAGTCTAGAAGAAAACGCTCTGGTTTTGAGTATTTCAGCCTAAGTAGAATTTTTTTTTGTTAAAGTAAAGTTTTATTGCAAATCTGGAATTCCGCGAAAAAACCTGCTAAATTAATAATTGAAGCAGTCAATAAATGAATGCTTCCCCGGCAGATAAACAGCCAAGACCAAATGGTCAAATTAACAAGACCAAACCAACAAGTAAGAGAGGTAAACAAAGCTGTTAATATCCTATCTGTCTCGCCAAACAAAAAAAAGTACAATAAGCAGTACGCTCACAAGAAAGCAAAATTTCCCTTAATAGCGATTCCGGGAGCCATACAACTGAAACTTGAATCCTGAGTGCACCTCTAATTAATCTCATTAAACTAGAGAGCAATACAACCCGAATTCAAGGTTTTGAATTTAACATTCAACTCAGTCGCAACTCCACATAGTATCGATTAATATCGGGAAGTCCCTTGCAAGTCTAGTCGAGGTACTGCTTTTGTCATGTTTAAATTTTTGTAGGTTGGGTTTTGTTCCTCAACCCAAATTATTATTCATGTCCCGCCATTGCACGACCGATCGCAGCAAAATCCGCCTCTGAAATTGCACTTTCATAAACAAACTTGCCTTCACTCATCACGAGAAGGCGATCGCTTAATTCCAATAACTCCTCTAAATCTTCACTAACCAATAAAATTGCCACCCCATTATTTCTAGCTGTAATCAAGCGATCGCGAATGTATTCAACGGCGGCAAAATCTAATCCCGTGCAAGGATTGGCCGCAATCAGAAGTTTAATTGTATGAGAAGAAAGTTCTCGTGCTAAAACTGTTCGTTGGATATTACCGCCCGATAAAGTAGCAATAGGGACATCTGGCGAGGGTGTGTTAATGGAAAATTGTGCGATTAAACTGCGTGCCATGCGACGAATTTCCCGGAAAATTAAGAGGAATTTCCAGCGAGTTTGCGGAGGGCGATCGAAGGTTCGTAACGCCATATTTTCTGCCACACTCATTTGAGGAACACAAGCATTTTGTAAGGGTTCTTCCGGTAGAGAAAAAACGCCGCGATCGCGCATTTCTTTGCGCGTCCCCTGATAAACTTCTCCACTTACCAAAACTCGCCCTCTCGTGGTGATGCGTTGACCTGATAGCACTTCAACTAATTCTTTTTGACCGTTTCCCGATACTCCCGCTATCCCAACAATTTCCCCCTTCGCGATCGCAATATTGACTCCTTTGACGGCTTCAAATCCATTATCTTTATTAGCGTGCAGATTACGAACCTCTAAAACAGGGATTTTTTCGAGGCGCTCGACTTTAATCGTTTCCTTAATTTTTCTAGCTTTTCCTAACATCATTTCTGCCATATCGGTAATAGATAAATCTTTCACTTTTCCCGATCCGATAAGTTTTCCTTTTCTCAATATCGTCACCTCATCTGCAAATGCCATCACTTCGCGGAATTTGTGAGTAATCAAAAGTACGCTTAATCGTCCTGCGGTCACTTCTTCCCGCAACAATCCTAAAATTTCATCTGCTTCTTGAGGCGTTAAAACAGAAGTCGGTTCGTCAAGAATTAAAATTCGACTTTTTAGATACAATTGTTTGAGAATTTCTAGTTTTTGCTTCTGTCCCGCAGCAAGTCGATCGACAGAAACCTTTAAAGGAAGATGGAAAGGAGAAGTTTTCATAAATGCAGTAAGATTTTTGTATTCCTGCTGCCAATTGATGAAAAATCCGCGATCGCGACGAGACAAAACCAGATTTTCCGCAACGGTCATGGCCGGAATCGAGGTAAACTGCTGATAGACCATCCCAACACCGAATTGATGAGCATCGTTCGGGTTCTCAATACGTCGCGATCGCCCGCCGATGAGAATGTCACCGCGATCGACATGGTAAAATCCCATAATACATTTAACAAGGGTGCTTTTGCCTGCGCCATTTTCTCCCAATAACGCTTGAAAGGTACCGGGTTTTACTTGCATGGATACATCATCCAAAGCGACGAAATGGCCAAAATGTTTGGTTATTTCGCGAACTTCTAACTCGGGGGGAGAAATGATATTTTTTTGGGAGAAAGTGGAGTGCGATCTCATTTTCTCAATCAAGAATATTACTTCTTAAAATAATACGTCTGCTGTATATTGGCAAAATTAATTGTATCAACCCCTACACTTTGTAAATAGTTCGCTAATTTAAAATCATCTGTTAATACCAAATACCGATTTCGGGCTAAATCTAAAATCCCACAATCTGTCAAACCAAATTTAGCAAACTTATCCATTTCACTGATTTTTTGACTTTCCAGATAAAACTCATCAATTCTAGAAAGTAGATCGGAAAATAATACTAAGCATCGAGAACGTTCAGGTTCTTTTAGTTGATTGATTAAACTATTAACTTCCGTGAGAATATTGGGTGTTGTAACAATTTTTGCAAAACTCTTAGTGATTTTTACCAAGACATCATAATCTTTAGCTGTATATTTTTCGGTTCGATCAAATTCAGAAATTCTCCGACGATTCACTCTTCCAACAAAGAGAACCAAGAGGATATTAGTATCAATTAAAAGCCCTTTTTGTTTGTAGCATTGTAGCAAATTGCTAATATATTTTTTCATGGCTTGCGTATTTTCATAGATTGAGCTTTTCCTGACACAGTATCAACTTTAATGAGTTTGTATTGTCGTTCTTGCTTTGTTACTTCAACAATAGGAAACAATGGATTTTCATCAGCCTCAGAACTGTTGTTGATGTCAAAACCTAGCGTGATTAACCAATATTTTTGATCTTCCGATAGTTCTACTTCTTCAAGTCGTAAGTTTTCAAGATTTCCTAGAAGATCTTGAAACGATTGTATATAATTAACCGCAGATTTCACAGCAGCACGAACATCATACCTAATTTCCATCTGTGACATAGTTTTTTTCAAGATACTAACTAATTAATCTTTCTATTGTAACATAAAATAGAGTTTATTAACATTTGAGATGCACCCAATTAGCGACGGCTTTCTCTGGGTTCTATCTCATTTCGTTCTGAATCCCGGTTAATAATCCTTTGAATTTCAGCACGATCGGGAACTTCTGCAAAGACTTTTCGCCATGCTAAAACTGTTTTTTTGCCAATTTCAACTTCCATTAATGGCTTAAGATTGTGTTGATTGGATTCCGAAAATTCAAGGCGAATTATCATATTTTCTGCGGGTGCATTGGCGAGAGCATTCGCTAATTCTGGTGCAACTTCTCCATCGTTGTAAGTATATTCCTCCTCATTAATCCTAAAATGAATAGCGTGAGGAGAATACTCAGAATAGCTCCAATTTTCTACCCGTTCGTTGACGACTTCAGGAAAAGAAATACTTTCCCATTTTTCCCTTCTATGATTGTAATGCCTTCGCGAACGATAGCGAATACGAGGAACGATAGAAACACTCTCAATAAAGCTATCTCGAAAGGTTAAACGAATGGCATTGCGACTCCACTGACTGACAAAATAATCGCGATCGCCGCCAATTCCTGTATGGCGATCGTTCACATACAAGCCATCGAAATTACTGTACTCTACCTCCGACCAAGAAACGCGATCGCGATAATTTACAAGAGAAGGTTCGACAGCAAAAGCGGGAGGTGTTGCCGCCATACTCAGGAGTGCTAAAATAGTAACGATTTGCTGTTTCATGGTGTTTCCTTGATGTCTGGAAGCTGATAAACTTACAGACGCAAAAATTGATGAATAGGTTCGTTTTGTGGGATTAATTTTTTCTCTCGATCGCAACAGCCCCGACATATTCCTCACCCAGATCGAGAGCCTCAAGTTGCCATCCTTCTACTATTTTCCCTTCAATGCGATAAATTTGAGCGGGTTCATCGGGTAAAAGAGAAACTTCAATATCTTTTAACCCGACAATTCCATCTCCTGTCGCCTTGAGAAAAGCCTCTTTGCGCGTCCAAGCCGTGAAAAATGCCCTTGAGGTCAAATTAGAGGGTAAACCTTGGATCTTCTCCCATTCTGCTTGACAAAAGAAACGCTGTGCCAATTTCAATGCGTCGGGAAGGGGGCGAATTTGTTCTACATCAACTCCGATCGCGCGATCGCGACTCACTCCATACAAAACCAAATCCCCAGAATGAGAAATATTGAATTGCACCTCGCCTCCTTTCAAAAAGGGTTTTCCTTTGGCAGAATAAACAAATTGCAAATTCTGAGGATTCTGTTGTAAATAGCGTCCCAATAGCACCCGCAATAATCCCCGGCCGAAGATATAGCGATCGCGATCGCGAGGGAAACAAAATCGCCCCGCCTTCGTTTTTTCATCCTCAGAAAGCAATTTTTCCAACTCCGCCACCGTCACGGGGGGAGATTTGACATCACACCGCCAAATGCGAACCTCTCCATCCGGTAAATGGAAAATTTCGGGGAGAAACTGCCAAAATTCATCTTTTGGTTTCATTCAATCAATTTTTGGTTTCATTCAATCAATCTTTCGTTCATAATGCAAAGAAGTGTGAGAGGAGTGAGACAAAATGAATCTATTACCCGGATCTGGCGATCGTCGCGACAACCCACCTCCCCAACGCAGACGCAATTTTTGGTTGCGGCTTTTACTTATTTTAGGGGTTGGAACCGCCAGCAGTCTCGCCATTATTTGGCTTCTCGTGCAGTATTTTCTCGCCCCTCGCTTTCTCAGTCCTCGGGTGGAAAATATCCTCGAAAATCTTCTTCAACGTCCAGTAGAATTGGGGGATGTTGAATCATTTTCTCTCACCGGATTGCGTTTGGGAAGAACGGTCATTCCGACAACAGCCGATCAACCAGATACTGCCACCGTACAAAGCATTCGCGTTCGCTACAATCCTCTCATCATTTTAACACAACGCAAGCTCAATTTAGATATTGCCCTCATTGAAGCCGATGCTTATCTCGAACAAAGAGAAAAGCGAAATTGGTTAGATATTCCTCCTTTTCCCAAAAGCGATTTTCCTATTAGCGTTAATGTTTCTACGGTTCGGGTATTTGATGGCAATTTAACTGCTGTTAGTCGCTATACTGATGGAGAGTTACAACCTCCCATTCGTGTGACTGCAACTCGGGCGATCGTACATCTTAAAGATAAATATGAAAATGTTACGATCGCAGCTTTAGAAGGATTTTTTCCTGAAGGAGGAGCCTTTTCCGTTCAAGGTGAAGGAACAGTTCCTGAAAAAAAGATTCCTAATTTAAAAGCGAAATTAAACTTAACAGCAAGTAATGTTAATCTTGCAGAATTCAAGAACATTATTCCTCTCCGTCTGGAGAATTATCAGATTGCCGATTTGCAAGGAGAAGCCGGAATTAATGCCAACATTGATATTGCCGGAAATCCTTTTTCTCTCGATAGTTTACCGTCAATTACTGGAGTCGCAACGATCGCAAAAATTGCCGTTGCTAGCGAACTCGTTTCTCAACCCTTGACAATTCCGCAAGGGACGATTCGCTTGCAAGGACAAAAAGCACAATTAGAAGAGATTACGGCTTATTTAGGAAAAATTGCGACAACTGTTAATGGAACGGTTTCCCGAGAATCTGGATTTGATGTTAGCGCGATCGTACAACCGGTAGAATTTTCGACGCTGTTTAAAACTGTCGAGATTAAACCTCCCAATATTTCTTTTTCAGGAGCCGTTGAAGTTGAGAGCCAATTAACCGGAGATTTTGATAATATTAAACTATCTGGATCGTTAAAAAATGCTTGTTCGCCGCAAAAAAGCTGCATTTCCCCTCAACTCGATCGCATTGCCTTAAAAACAATTAACGCCGATTTCGATATTGCGGTCAATCAACAAATTCTCACTGTGAATCGCTTTCTCGTTAATCCTGCTTTGGGGGGCGAAATTACTGGAGATGCAAAACTGAGATGGAAAGAGAAAAATGCGATCGCGAATATCAATGTTAATAATGTTTCTGCTACAAATTTTGCTAACCTTTACGAGATAAAACTGCAAGATTCGCCTTTTAATTTAGGGCGTTTGTCAGCGCGATCGCGAGTTTCCGTCCCTCTAGACAATTGGCAAGATTTTCAGGCAACAGTAAGCAGTAATATCCTTTTAGGAGAAGGTCGCGTTACAGTGAATAATCTTCGCGTAGAAAATAGGCGCTATAATGGCACAATTCTTGTTTCTGATATGGGTTTGGGTCAAGTTCTCCCACTTCCCAATGAAGTTCGCCAGCAAATCGGCAAAGCAAATGCTAAGTTTAATTTATCGGGTTCTCTAGAAAATTTTGCTCTCGCAGCAATTGTCGAAAATGCGATCGTTCGCGGTGATGCAATCCTGAATTTAGCAGGAGGAAAGGTACAAATTAATAATCTGAATTTTGCCAATAATCAATTCTCGACGATTGCACGTTCCTCTGGAGTCAATGTCGGAAAAATTATACCGATTTCTTTGCGCGATCGCTTTCCGTTACCACCTTTAGGAAATTTAGCTGGACAATTCAATATAAGCGGAAATTTAGCCGGATTTTTCCCGGAAAACGTCACGGGAACAGGGAAAATGAGTTTGGGAATTGCAGGTGGAGAAGGCAGCGCAACCGGCTTTAACTTTGCAAATGATACTCTCACGGCCAAGGTTTCTGCCGCCGATATTCAACTCGAAGAATTATCGAAACTGGTAGCATTGCCCGCCGATCTAAAAATCAACCGAAAATCCCTCGGTCTGGTTTCTGGAAATGCCGATATTAATTATCAATTATTAGCCACTAATAAACTCGCCTTCGATCTGGCTCAACTTTCAATTAAAGGGACAGGAAATATTAATCATTTGGCAGGAGGAACGGCACAAGCGAGTTTTAAGGTTAGCGAGGGAAATTGGCTGGCGAATATCGGTGCATCAGGAATTATCCCCAGTCGAATTACGCCACAAATTCCGCCCAATTTAGAAGCGATCGCAGCAGGAAATTTTAACATAACTGGATCTTTAAATGCCTTGAATTTACAAGAAATTCGCGCCACAGGAACAGGCTATATTAATGCCGTCGGAGGAAAGATTACCGCGAATAATATTGTTTTAGCCGAGGGCAATTTACAAACTAATCTCATTCCTCGCGGACTACAAGTCAGTCGCGTGTCTTCAGAGTTACGCGGAATTTTAAATGGGAATATCAATATTAATGCAAACTTAGCAGACTTTACACCCACTGCCTTAAATGCCAAAGGAACAATTAATTTGAGTGAAGGGGTATCCCTCATCGATCGCCCTCTCGAAGCGATCTTTGCTTGGAATGGGTCGCGACTGAACATTGAGAAAGCAACCGCCGCCGACCAATTAACAGCAGCCGGTTATCTGAATATCAATCTTATCGCGCTTTTGGAACGGGATATATTGGGGGCATTGGGAGAATTTAATTTTGATGCCAACCTACAGAACGTGGATCTCGCACGCTTTAAAACCGAAGTTGCCCGCTTTACTGCCTTGGGATTGGACAATGAAAGTATTCTCCTGTCTGGGTTTGTTGGATTTGCCGGGAACGTTTCGGGAACTCTGCGATCGCCTTCTTTGCACGGTCAAGTTTCCCTCGATAACGTTGCGTTGAATCAACTGGTTCTCGATCCGGTTCTTTCGGGAGAAGTCAATTTTGCAGCCGGAGAAGGCGGGAACGCAGATATACGCGGAACAAAAGATAAAATTACCGCAACCCTCGATCGCAACTATCTCCCGGAAACCTTTGCCGTAAAACTCGACGAATTTACCGCTACGGGAGAACGAGATGGGGATATTCTCAATGCAGCGATCGCGAATTTTCCCCTTGCCCTCGCCAAAGCAACCGCCCCTTTACACCTCTTCCCGCGCTTGGTTGCCGCACAACCCCTATCGGGCAATTTAGAAGGGAACTTTGCCATCGATTTGCAAACATGGTCAGCAGAAGGAAATATCGCGATCGCCGACCCGGTTTTCGGACCCCTAAACGGCGATCGCTTTAGCGGACAAATTGCTTATGCGAATGGCATGATTTCTCTCCAAGAGGGGGACTTTAGTGAAGGAGAAACCCAATATCTTCTCGATGCCCAGTTAAGCAAGATGTTTAGCGATCCTCAAATTCAAGGAGATGTACAGATTACCAATGGAGACATTCAGGATTTATTGAAAACCTTCCGCTTAAAAGATTTTCAGGACTTCTTACGCCTTGCCCGCACCCTTGAACGAGATGCCCCCGGAGATGCAGAGGACTTAAATACCCTTGCAGTTGGCTCTCTTGACGAAACCTCGATTCTCGATCGACTGCGCCGCCTCTCAGAAATTAACACTCTCCTCGACCTCCAAGAAGAAGAACGCCGCAAAGCCTTTCCCGTACCGCCTCTCGCAGACTTACGCGGAGATTTTGACGGCACGATTCAAATCTCAGCAAAACTGCGAGAAGGGTTTGACGGGGTGGATGCAGACTTCGATCTCTCGGGATTGGATTGGGACTGGGGTTCCTTTGCGATGGATACCGCGATCGCAAAAGGAAGTATAGAAAAAGGGCTGATTACGATCTTACCTTTGGAAGTGAGAGCCGGAGACGGATTCGTGCAAGCATCGGGAACCTACGGAGGAGAAGGGATTTCCGGTAAAGTAGACGTGACGGAATTTCCGATTATTCTCTTACAAGATTTACTACCCTTACCCCCAGCGATCGGTTTTGGCGGTCGTATCAATTTAACCGCTAACCTTTCTGGGACTCAAGAAAACCCCCAAGCCCGGGGTCGAGTCGATATTGCCGATGCTCAAATTAATGATACCGATGTCTATTCCGCCGAAGGCTCCTTCAGTTATAACAAAGCACGTTTGCGTTTTTCCGGCAAAAGCCTCCTCGCAGAAGAAGGTACTCCTCTCACTTTAACTGGGGCAATTCCCTATCGCCTGCCCATCCCGATCGCTTTACCGCCGGAAGATACTTCCTTAAGCGTGAAAGCGAATCTTAAAGATGACGGACTGGCAATTATTAACATTCTCACGCGCCAGCAATTGGCATGGGAAGACGGGAAAGGGAAAGTTGATGTTACAGTGAACGGTTTTATCGATCCCGATACCAAACGTTTAGTGAGATTAGTTGCCGATGGAAATATCATCCTAGAAGATGGAACTGTTAATTTACAAGTCATTCCCGACCCCATTACCGACCTCAATGGCGAAATTGCGCTCAACTTCGATCGCATCGATGTGAAGCAGTTAACGGGGAAATTTGGCGGAGGAGATATCGTGGCATCAGGCACTCTGCCCACCTTTTCGGCCACTCCTCAAGAAAACCCTTTGACGGTGAACTTAGAAACGTTAGCCTTGAACTTAAAAGGGCTATTGAGTGGGGAAATTCAAGGAAACGTGCAAATTGCCGGCAGTGCGATCGAGCCTAAAATTTCAGGCGCGTTGGAGGTGGCCAACGGTAGCTTACAGGTTTTGGGGGCTGCAGGGGCTGGAGGTGAAGGATTACCGGGAGGGAATAGCGCCCTAGCTGAAGCCGTTTCTTTTGATAATTTACAATTGACCCTCACGGATAACTTTGCGATCGAACAATTGCCGATTTTACAGTTTGTCGCCGGGGGAAGTTTTTGGGTAAATGGAACTTTGGCCGACCTGCAACCCCAAGGTACGATTAATCTCAGGCAGGGTTTTGTGAATTTGTTTACGACAACTCTGCGTTTAGATCGCAGCTATGAAAATATTGCCCGCTTTGTTCCCGAACGAGGATTGGATCCGGAATTAGATTTACTATTATTAGGGTCGGCCTTAGAAACGTCTCGTCCTGTGATTAGAAGCGACACCTTAACCTCTGAGGTTCGCGATACCCCCACAAATGTCGGTTCGGTACAAACTCTTCGCGTTGAGGCACAAGTGACAAGTACGGCGTTTGAGTTGGCAGATACCTTGAAAACATCGGCGGCGACGGGGGGACGGCCTGCGAACCAAATTCTCACTTTAAGGAGTAATCCGCGACGCAGCGAAACTGAGTTAATTGCCTTGTTAGGTGGTGGTTTTGTCAATGCTATAGCAGGAGGAGATAGTACGGCACTAGCAGGAGGGTTAGCAAATATTGCTGGGACAGCGCTTTTAGGGGGTGTAGAAGGTCAAGTTGCCGAGGCGTTTGGATTGGATAGTTTCAGTATTTTTCCGGCAGAGGTCATTGACGATACGGGGCGCACTGGGACTCTAGGGGTGGCGATGGAGTTGGGGAAAGATTTCGGGCGCAGGTTTTCGGTGTCGGTGTTGCAATATTTGACCCCACCGGATCAGCCAACCCGTTTTAATACCCAATATCGCTTAAATAATAATTTTACAGTGCGCGGTTCGACGGATTTTTCGGGGGATAGTCGCCTTTCTGTTGAGTTTGAAACGCGGTTTTAAAATTGGGTAATGGGTTGTCATTGTTCATTGATTACCAAGGTGTACCGATGAGGGTAAATCCGCTCCAATAATAAGGATGGGAGAAATTGCGATCGCCCAATTTTGCTAATTCTTCCCCCACGGGAAAACTGCCCGTCGGAGTCAATAATGCTTCCTCTTCTAAACGGACGCTGCGATCGAGTAAAGACATCTGCGATCGCCGCACGGCTTCGGCTTTAATCGGTGCTTCTTTTAACTGGGCGTAAAAGTTCGTCATAAAACCCAACGTTCCCACATCATTCACTCGCCACAGCGTCCCCAATGCAGATTTAACCCCCGCCATCACCGCCAGTCCCGCAAATCCCAACTCGGCTTCCACATCCCCTAACGCTGTCTGACAAGCACTCAAAACAATCAATTCTACGGGAGGATCGTGGAGTCCCAATTCTCGCAATTGATGCAATCCTAACTTACCATCCCCCAATTGAATGTAAGAATCTTGGGGGGTTCCCGATTGAAAACTCCCGTGAGTTGCGAGGTGAATCATACCGTAAGGGGTTTGGCGGCGGGCATCTCGCAAGCGATCGGCGGTAAAGTCTTCATCGCGAAAGGCAACCCCTTGCCACAATTCTCCCGTTAGGATATCTAATTCTGCCGAAGCGGCGGGTAAGGGTTCTTGATCGGCAAATTTTTCGGCTCCCATGGCCAGCAAACCCAAGTTACGAATATCGACATAACTGAGATCTGTTAAAGACATACTGGGCATGATACTCACACTATAGCGCTCGATGAGAAAATCTTCACCATTGTGAAAAGCTGCCACGGGTAGAGAACGCAATCCTGTATCGAGAAGGAAGGTTAAATGCGCGATTTCATGCTTTTCGAGATCTGCTTCAAGGGGTGCGATGATCCATTGATACCATTTTTGAGCAGATTTTAAATAAGCATCGGGACGGCGTGGATTTGTAACGGTTTGACGCAACTGTCCGGCAATATTATAAGCATGTTTGCGAGGGATTCCGGTCGGATAGAGCATGGCATCCCCAGAAGGAGGAACGAGAAGAAGATAGAGCAAATCTGTATTGGCTTGAGGTTGAGGAGTCTCGGTATTGCCCAAAGCAGGAACGAAAATGGCATAAATGAGGGCGGGTTTAATCCCTGTTTTTTCCATAACTTCTCTGAGGCTGTCTTGGGCTTGAGTGAGTGTCAGACCTTCATCTTCACTATCTTGTTCTACGTTTCCTCCATTTTGCCCCGATGATAAATTTCCTGCATTCATCTCCGCCGTATTATCGGTATCGCTTTGAGAATCTGAGGTAGATTTGGATTCTTTGGTACTGTCTGACGAAGTTGCCGTATGGTTACCGCTATCGGAATTATTGGCAGCGATCGCATCTCCCGTCGTGGCGGAATTCTGAGAAGACGAAGTTACCGTATGGTCACCGCTATTGGAATTATTGGCAGCGATCGCATCTCCCGTCGCGGCGGAATTCTGAGAAGACGAAGTTACCGTAGGGTCGCCGCTATCGGAATTATTGGCAGCGATCGCATCTCCTGTCGTGGCGGAATTCTGAGAAGCAGACGAACGACTTGTAACTTCTCCTGAACTGCTATTGGCGGCAGAATTACCCGGATTTCCTCCCGTGACTGAAGCGTTATTGTTGGTAGGAGAGGGATTACTTTGAGAACTCAAAACCCCTGTTCCCGATACACTATTGTTTGCAGCAGATGCAGCGATATTTCCTCCTGTTGTCGAAGAATTATGGGTGACAGAAGAAGCGATCTGAGATCCCGAGCCGATTCCTGAATTGCTATTTGAGGCAGAAGTGCCAGTATTTCCCCCTGCTGTAGGAGTACTAGCATTTGCCGTTCCCGATGGCGATAAATCTGTTAAATTACCGCTTGCAAAATACTGTTGAAATTCTCCGGTGAGTGCTTGCTCGCTTTGAGCGAAGAAAGCGGCTGGGTTTGATATTGCCGAACTTGAAGTCAGCGAAAGAGGGGTCGAAACAGAAGATTTAGGAAATTTTACCAAGTCAACAAGGTTGGTAAAAGAGATACTAGGTGTTGTGGGTTGAGATACTGTTTCTTGTATGAGAGGAGGCGGTGATGCGATCGCGGTCTCTTCGACAAATTCAATGCGCTCATAAGCGCCAATATCCACCGTCCCCTCAGAAATGCGCGTTTCACCGCGTTGATCCGTAGAAACTGCTGTCAAGCCGTTATTGCCTGCATTGAGCGCCGGGCTATTATCAAGTAAGGCATGAGTTTGAGTTGCACCGCCATTGTTCGCTAAAGGAGCAAGTCGAGGATCGATGCCTTTCAGATTATTGATATCTGTCAGAAAATTGGTAATTCCCGTCTTATCTTCGAGCAAACTGTATTGCAAATGAATGTTAGGGGAAGAGATATCGTTACCCGTGCCACTGGCTGTATTTCGAGCGATGATAGAATTGGCAATATCAAAAGTACCAGTATTGGTGTAAAGACCGCCGCCATTGTTACCCGACGTGTTAAACGCGATCGTGCTATTCCGGATCGTGCCTCCATTTATACTCGCAACCCCACCTCCGAAACCCGTGCTAGAATTTCCCGATATTGTCGTATTGGTTAAATTGACGGTATTTGCTAGAATCCCTCCCCCATGAGAATTACTCTCATTGCTCGATATTGTACTGTTAGTCAAAGTGACAACATTGATACCGCGAAGTCCGCCCCCGTAGCGATCGCTCGAATTATTGGCGATCGTACTATTGGTTAACGTAACATTAGCACTGCGAAGTCCGCCCCCATCGCGACCGCTCGAGTTATTGGCGATCGTACTATTGGATGCTGTAATGCTAGTCGTTGCAGCAATTCCCCCCCCATCGCTGTTTGCACTTAAACTCGAGTTATTGGATACCGTGCTATTGACGAGATTAACAGTTCCACCTGCATAAATACCACCGCCACTGCTCATATTAGCGGTATTATTCAATACTTGACTATTGCGAAGATAAATGTTTGTTCCGCGAATTCCCCCACCTAAATTACTCGCTGAATTTCCCGATACTGTACTATTAATCAGATCGATGGCATGTCCGGCAATTCCACCTCCGTTACTGACCGTTGAAGTGTTATTTGAGATCGTGCTATTACTAACCGTCAAAGTCCCCATTGTTCCTTGATGCCCAATTCCTCCTCCTGCTCCCACCGTCCGACCATTACGAATGGTTAAATTATCAAAGGTAATATTTGCCGCTCCGGTAGAAATATCAAACACTTGAACGGTATTATTACCACTAATTTCAATATTATTTGTCCCGCCAGTAATCGTTAAATCGCCTCCTGTTCCATCAATATTTAAGGTCGAAGCTAAGGTAATGGTCATGGAAGAATCAAAGCGAATTTCATCATTGCCAAATCCCGTCGCGATCGCATCATTATGATTGGCATTGGTATTGGTTGCCGCGATCGCTTCTCGTAAAGTTACGACCCCATCAACTGCGTCAACATCAAGGTTACTATCAACAGTTAACACGGCCAGCGTATCTTGAAACCCATTCAAAGTATCCTCGCTAAAAGCTAAATTAGCCTCAATATTCCCCGTACTCTTTTCGAGAACCCAATTTCCCCCAAGATTGCTATTTCCAGTTAAATTAGTGGAAGCTGCAACATCTGCGCCGGTTTCCGTTGCGATCGCTTCAATCAATACATTGCCAGCCTCTCCCAAAGCCGTCAAACAACTATAAAGCAAGATATCTGCGTTAGCACTTAACCCTTCTCCCCACGATCGCAATTCTTCCCGATACTCATCGATATTATTCGCACTGACAAAATCGCTTCCCAGCCAAAAATTCCCGGCATTCCCTTCAGAAATAATGTGAATTTCATCGACTTTTGGCTCATTTCCCCCCATGAGTGTCAAGCGATTAGAAATGGTTGCAATTCCTCGCTCTTCTGGAGTAATGGCAACCGTGACAGTTCCCGGTTTTCCCCCATAGAGAAAGTCTTGATGATTTTCTATTGTCGCATCAACGAAGACATACGCGAAAGGATCTTGCGGCGTTTGTTGAAATTTTGTTACCGTTGGCGTGCTATAAATGCCATCTCCTGTATCGATCCATGTGGCTTCAGAGCGATCGACTCTCACTTGATTGGCTGCCGCTAAATTAACATTTTCTGCCGTCAGTTGACCCATGAGAGAAACATCGCCGTGATGCCACTCCATTTCCAGCCCTCGTGCCTCAATGATATTATTTTCATGGGCAGTAACTTGGGTAGCGGCTTGTACTTGCGTTCCCGTGAGCAACTCTGGCAGATCGAGAGGGGTAATGCCATTTTCTAGGGCTTCTGCGGGAACTTCCAAACTCAACAGATTTCCCGGTTGAGAAATTCGCACCCATTTTTCCCCCGGAACCGCCGCAACGGTAAGAGAGCCTCCCGATGCTTCTAATGTACCGGTATTGAGGACGCTACCCCCGATAAGGGTTAAATTTTGTCCTTGGGGAACCGCGAGATTACCCGCATTGACGATCGCCCCGGGTTGTTCGCTATCAAAGGCAAAGCGAGTGGGATTTCCGACTAAATTTTGATAGTCATTACTGCCAAACCCGTTAAACCAATTATCTCCCAAACCAATTCTCGTGGCTGTTGTGGCCGTAAAATCCCCCGGAACATTTAAACTTGCTTGAGCGCCAAAAACAATCCCGGCAGGATTCATGAGTAATAAGTTAGAATTTCCTCCTGTCACTTGAATTAGTCCGTTAATTAAAGAAGGATCGCCCCCAGTCACGCGACCGAGAATATTTTGAATATTGGGTGCGGAGAGAAAATTAACAATCTGTCCCGCATCAAGACCAAACTCCTCGAAACTATGGAATAAATTGCGTCCATCTCCGGATAATTGCCCGCCTTCAATATTGAATTGCTGACCGTTAATGGTAACAATTGTCCCCGTCCCATCGATCTCTGGCACGATGCCCCAAGCCGAGAGCGGTGCGATCGCTGTTGCGCTTAAAGCTAAAATGGGAACTGTATAGAGAGAAAATATCGATTTTGGGGAACTAGATTGGGAAGGAGATATCATGGGTTTGGTCTCTGAATACCAATAGAAAGTAATTTTTTCCTGTCTCAAGTATGGGTTTATAAAATTTGTTATGGCTGCGATCGCGATCCCAAGAAGGTCATTCCTTGAGAATACCTTGATTTTTGAGCGAACATAATACTAATTGTCAAGATTTGAGTTGACTTTTGATAATATTAATGAATCAATCGGTCGGGCTATATTTTACTTATAGCGCTCCATTATGAATTTCTTGTGAATGTCGCAAAACTTCGCGATCTCAGTAAAAATAATGATAAAAGTTGCGTTGCATCCGAGTTTTACCGGATCGATAATTATAATTCCGTATTTCTCGCGAGATTTTCCGTAGGAATTGCCAAGTTCAGTGAATTACAAATCATGCGTTTATAAAAAAAAGGAAGAGAATAAGCATCTCTTCCTTCTTTTTGAATTGGGTTTGATTTTTGCTGGGATTTTCGAGTTTGTTTTTGGCTTTGAATAGATTCTCCTTTGAGCTTTTTCCGCAACATTTGCTGTTGTTTTTTCAGTTGTCGCTGTCGTGCCGAGCCGCCTTTCCCTTTATCATTGCGGCCTCGACGGCGAGGCGACTCCCATCGCTTCAGTCTCATGGCGATCTTTCCTTAATTGTCTTACTCGTGTAACATAACACGATTTTTAGGGAATCGCAACAACCCTGTGACAGCATTCAATCTGTAATATAACGCCACCCTTCCGGTTCGTATTCTCGTTGAATTTTCACCAACCAGTCTCCTTGTGGAACGGCGATCGCATGATGTTCTTCATGAGTTAAAGTTGCCGTATCGGATAAAACTCGCAGGTAAAGCGTCCCTTCTTTTTCGTATAATTCTGCTTCGCCGTTGCTGATGCGATGAGAATGTCCGGTGACTTCGCCTTCTGCGAGGGTGAGATGAGTAAGTTTTTGTCCCGTCGCTTCTGGGACGGGTTGCAAGAGTACGTCGCCTTGTCGAATGGGTTGCATAATTTTTGGCTGAATGAGCAAGATTGATTTTCCGATCGTAGCGAATTGTTCAGAAAACTTCAATGCGTCCGTCATCGTGCAGATAAATAGAAGTATCTCCTTCAATTCTCCCCCCCGGAAGAATTTCGACTTGTAATAAGCGATCGCCAATTTGCTCGGCATTGAGAATTAATTTGCCCCCTTCAGTATCCCAAAAAATTAAAGATAAATTGGGTTTTACGGTTCCCCCCCAAAAAAACGGCGACATTCCCCCCGGGAATAACAATATCGGCTCCGTACCGCCCAATTGCTGCACTTCGATGGGAATTGCCGTGCGGTTAATCACTTCAACTCGAATCGTTTGTCCTGGGGTAAATTGTAAGCGAGGCGGGACGCAACTATTTTCCGCCGTACAGGTTTCCGCGATCGCAAAACCCTGACCCCATAATAAAGATGCCCCCAAAACCCAAGAAAAATATTTCATCGGTTATTCGTTATTAGTAATTTAGTGATTAGTTGTGGGAAAATTGCACTCTCTTTTCGCTGCTAATACCCTTTAAATTTTAATCGCACTGGGTTCATTGGGAGCCGCCGCAATACGACGACATCCCGACTCGGGCATCGCCCATTGATAGCGGCATTCTTGAGGATTTCCCCAACACAATCCGAGATATAGCTCATCAAGGGTGGCATCCATTTCAGCCCATTCTGCTTCCTTGGCTAACTCCTCGACCATTTCTAAGGTTATGCGCTGGCGTTCTTGACCCAATAACCATAATTTTAAATTGCGGCTGCGATCGCGCCAAAACTGTAGCACCGATTCTTTTGAGGATTGTAAAATTTCTTTATCTTCAGGAATGGCAGCCAGTTGATTGTGCAGTTCGGGATAAGAGATACTTTTGCCTTGAAACAGACAAGTTCGCCAAATCAAACCCGAAACTTTATATTGATGCTGATACTCGTGGATTTGTTCGCGAAATTCTCGATAGGCATACACTTTACTAATTTTATCCTGACCCAATGCCAAGGAAAGGACGGGATCGTTAAAGCGCTCTTCTGCTGAGAGTAAAACGCGCTGACCTTGCCAACTGGCTTGCATTTCGCGATCGAGAATGGAAATCAATTGTTGGGTGGTATATGCCATCGGTCTCCTTATCCTGCAAATGTTCTCGGCATTTACGAGACATGATAGCGCCGATCTTAAATAATCAAGGAAAATTATTCCATTATTAATGATGGCGATGGAGAGGAGAAAGTTGGTGCGATCGCGATAAGTTTATGCTTAAATTTGCAGGATGAGAGGGCGATCGCGCTGAAAAAGAGGAAAGAGTTATGATTAAAGTTAGGTGTATTTTATTCAATTGGAAACTTAATCAAAATAAAAATGGATGTGAGATTAATCGTTCTTCCTCTCATTCTCATGGGAGCGGGAATTATGTTTGTTTCTATTTTAAAAGTTAAAAAAATTTTGCTTTTATTTCCAGATTGGCAAGAACAAAAACAATGGAAATTTTTATATTTGTTAATGATTTTTTTCCTATTGGGTTATTCTTTTGCCATTTATCTCATTCTCACAGAGATGTATTCTCTTATCCCTCTCCTTATGGGAGTTGTTTTTTTCTTTGGTGCGTGTTTTGTTTTATTAAGCGTGCGAATTTATTATCACAGCTTATTTATTAAACAAGAAAAATATCGTCAGGCAAAAAACAATGCTGAATCAAATTTGAGAAAATTGAAACAAATGCAAATGCAGTTAATTCAAAATGAAAAAATGCTCAGTCTCAGTCGTTTAGTGGCTGGAATTGCTCACGAGATTAACAATCCGATTTCTTTTATTCATGGTAATCTCATTCATGTTGAAGAACATATAAAAAATTTATTAGTTTTAGTTAATTTATATCGCGATCGCTATCCCCAAACGCATTCAGAAATTGAAGAGTTGATACAGACAATCGATCTGGATTATTTAGAAATAGATATACCTGATATTCTCATTTCTATGCAAAAAGGGACAAATCGCGTGCGAGATATTGTTAAATCACTCCGTAGCTTTTCTCGTTTAGATGAAGAAAAATATAAAATAGTTTCTCTTCAAGAAGGATTAGAAAATACCCTCAGTATTTTACAAAGTTACCTGAAAGCAAAAAAAAAATTCCCTCAAATTGATATGATAACAAACTATAGTATCTTACCTCTAGTAGAATGCAATCCGGGAGAAATCAATCAAGTTTTTCTTAATTTATTAGTGAATGCTAGTGAAGCGATCGCTCGAAAAGTCGAAAATTCAACCGAGCGAGAATCCGGTAAAATCTGGATTGCCACCGAAATGATTTCTCAAGATCGGGTGAGAATAACGATCGCCGATAATGGTATGGGCATCGAAACAGAAATTCGCGATCGCATCTTCGATCCTTTCTTTACCACCAAATCTCTCGGACAAGGAATGGGACTAGGACTTGCGATTAGCTATCAAATTATCGTCGAAAAACACAAAGGGAGCCTACAATGCTTTTCGACTCCTCAAAAAGGCACAAAATTCATTATCGAACTGCCAACACGATAGGGATGAGTTGTTCGGGATTTGTTAATGATTTACCAAAATCCCTTTCTTCCTTCGGGCATAACCGTTGACCAATTGGTTTTAGCGATCGCTAATTGATCCTCTGTAATTTTAGCGCTAGTCAAATTTGCCCCACAAAGATTGGCTTTATTCAAATTCGCCTGACTGAAATTAGCATGACTGAGATCGGCTCCGCGCAAATCTGCCTCTTCGAGATTCGCCCCAGCAAAATAGGCACGCACTAAATTCGCGTTGCGTAAATTCGCTTTCGCCAAACTCGCCTTCCCAAAATCGGCCTTAGTCAAATTGGCTTTTTGTAGATTGACCCGACGCAATTTCGAGCCGTGAAAAATACCACCCGCTAACTCTGCTTCGGGTAAATTCAGTTGACTCAAATTCTGTTGAGCAAAATCTCGAACTCCCTTAACATAGCGATCTAAAACCGTTTGTGCATCCAGTCTGACAACCTTCCGTTTTTTAGCCGGTCTGCCCGTCGTATTCATAATATCGCCAGAATCTGGCAATCGCGACCCGCGCCCAGAAAATCCGCTTCCCGGATTATAAGAATTGTATCCCCCCAGTCCAGCACCGCCACGTTTTCCGCGTTCCCTGCGCCGTCGCAATTGTTCGGCCAACTTCTGAGAGGCAGAAGAAGGTTTGGCGCGATCGGAAGAGGTCTTACCCGAATCCGAATTGCGTCCAGAATGGGATAAATTACTACTACTCTCTTGACCTTGTGGCGTAATTAATCCTTGTTTTAAACTATCTTCATAGGCTTCTAATTCCATTGCCCGCAAAACGTCATCGGCAGTTTTATAGCGATGGCGAACAGACACTTCTAACATTTTTTGCAAAACTTTAGCCAACTTGTCGGAAATATCCATTTCTTTGCGCCATTCCATCTCCCCAGTTTTTTGGTTGTAATCTAACTCTTTGGGAGATTTTCCCGTGAGTAAATAAATACAAGTTACACCGAGGGCATAAACATCACTGGCATAAACCGGACGCAGTGCCATTTGTTCGGGAGGGGCAAAGCCGGGGGTTCCGATCGCAAAGGACGTTAAAGCGGTTTGATCGGAAGTATTGGCAGCAGCTTGAGGATTTACCTTATTTTTAACGGCTCCAAAATCAATTAAAACTAACTTTTTATCTTGCTCTCGGCGAATTAAATTGGCCGGTTTAATATCGCGATGAATGACTTGCTGAGCGTGAATATATTGAATCATCGGCAGAATTTCACTTAAAAATTGCCGCGCTCCTGCTTCGCTGAGGGGGCCATTCTTTTTAATTTCCTGTTGTAAATTATTGCCTTTCACATATTCTTGGACGAGATAAAAATGTTGGCGGTATTCAAAATAATCTAAAAGTCTGGGAACTTGGGGATGATTGCCAATTTTCCCTAAAGTTTCTGCTTCCCGCTCAAATAATTCTTTCGCCATTTGAAAGACTTGCGGATCGTTGGTTGTCGGGCGCAATTGTTTGATTACACAGGGGGGATTCCCCGGTAAGGACATATCAAGGGCCAGAAATGTCGTGCCAAATCCCCCGTGACCGAGGGATTTTACTCCTCGATAGCGATCGCGCATTAAGATAGGCACGCTGCAACTTTGACAAACCTCGACATTATCGGGGTTTTTGGGGGAAGAACAGGAAGGATTGAGGCAATAACTCATTCAGCGTCACCGAATGTAACGTTGTTGGAAAACAAGGACTTCAAGAGACTCTATCTAGAAGGGTAGGGGGTATAACCCCTCATTAAATAAGCCGACAAAATACCGATAATTTTGCGGTTGAGGAATAGAAAATTCCTCTCAATACCTAGGATATCTTAATTTCTAACGATATTCCTACCGAGAATTTAGGTTTCGCTGGCGATCGCGATCGCCTCGATTGAGGATTGGTTAAAAACCATGTATTTTCTTCATTAAACTTCACTAAAATAAAAGTCTGGAAAGCAACTTGAGATAATCCCGTTTTCCTTAGTCTTGCCCGCTTTTTCCCGAAAACGCCCCGTTCCTTGTAGGATAAAAAATTGACGCTTTCAGTAAAAACGACGAGTTAATGCAAATTTCTGTAAAATGGCTGCGGGAATTGGTGGATATCGAACTGCCCGCGAGCAAGCTGGCGGAAACCTTAACGATCGCTGGCTTTGAAGTCGAGGATATTGAGGATCGCCGTCTCTGGGCGGATGGGGTAGTGGTGGGGAAGGTTTTGGACTGCCAACGCCATCCCAATGCGGATAAATTGAGCGTCTGCGAGGTAGATATCGGGAAAGATGACCCCTCGACCATCGTTTGCGGTGCAAGCAATGTCAAGGCGGGGATTTTTGTGGCGGTTGCTCCTCCCAAGACCTATTTACCCATTATCGATCTGAAGTTAAAAAAGGCCAAATTACGGGGAATTAAGTCTTTTGGCATGATTTGCTCGTTGAAAGAATTGGGCTTGGAAAAAGAGTCGGCGGGAATTCATATTTTTACCGAAGCCGATCTGGAAGTGGGACAAGACGTTCGCCCGTTGTTGGGATTGGATGATGTTATTTTAGATTTGACCTCGACGGCGAATCGCGCCGATGCGTTGAGCATGGTGGGGGTTGCGCGGGAGGTAACAGCCCTCACGGGCGGAAATTTGCATTTACCGGCAGTTCCCGAGGTCGCGATCGCCGACGGTTCGGGTTTAAACGTTGCGGTGGAAGAGTCTCGCGGCTGTCCGGTTTATATCGGTACGGTTATTGAAGGCGTAACGATTGCGCCGTCTCCCGATTGGCTACAATCTCGTTTAAAAGCGGCGGGAGTGCGTCCGATTAATAATGTGGTAGACGTGACCAATTTGATTTTATTGGAGTGGGGGCAACCGTTACACGCCTTCGATCGCGATCGCCTGCAAGCAGTTACGGATGATAAGGATTTAACCATTAGCGTCCGCTCTGCCAAGGAAAAGGAAGTTCTCACAACGTTGGACGGGCAAAAACGGCAATTACAAACTGAGAATTTGCTGATTACGGCCAATGATACTCCGGTTGCTCTGGCGGGGGTGATGGGAGGAGAAGAAACAGAAGTCTATGACGGCACGACCAACCTATTATTAGAAGCAGCTTTATTCGATCCGGTCTTTATTCGTCGTTCTGCTCGCTGTCAGGGGTTACGGACGGAAGCCTCGGCGCGTTACGAACGGGGAGTTAATCAAGCAGAACTGGATATTGCTGGTCAAAGAGCGATCGCATTAATTCTGGAATTGGCAGGGGGAAGAGTAACCGTACAGGATCGCGACGACAACCGCAGCGATCGCGCGTCTTGGTCGCGGACGATTGAATTGCGTCTTCGCCGCATTCGTGAAATTTTGGGTAAGGTGAAGGGAGAAAATGGGAGGGCGATCGATCTGGCGGCTGAAGATGTGGAACGCATTCTCACGGCTTTAAATTGTAATTTGGATATCCCCCCCCTTGATAAGGAGGATGTTAGAGATGAGAGGGTTTGGCGGGTGACGGTGCCGCCTTACCGTTATGGGGATTTAGAGCGAGAAATTGATTTAATTGAAGAGGTGGCGCGGTTGTATGGGTACGATCGCTTTTGCGAAACTCTCCCGAGTCAAACTTTACCGGGGAGCATTCCTGCGATCGACCAAGCCCGAAGTTTATTGCGGGAAGCCTTTCGCGGTATCGGTTTGACGGAATTGGTGCATTATTCCCTCGTGAAACCGGAAATCTCGGAGGTGCCGATCTCGAATCCTTTACTCAGTGAATACTCTGCCCTGCGAAGAGAATTGCTGGATGAGTTTATCAATGCGTACGAGTACAATTTTACGCGGGGCAATGGGGCATTAAATGCCTTTGAGTTGGGACGAATCTTTTCTCGCGATGAGGCGGGTAAATTTTGCGAAACGGAAGCGATCGCGGGGATTTTAAGCGGCGATTTCTTTCCTCAAGGACGATGGACGACGGGAGGGAAAGGTTCGCCAATGTCGTGGTATGAAGCCAAGGGGCTATTAGAGGCAGCTTTTGCGCGTTTGGGGGTGCGGGTTGACTATCAAGCCAGCGAGGAGGACGATCGCTTACATCCGGGACGCACGGCGGCTTTAGAGTTGTCTGGGAAGCGTTTGGGCATTTTTGGGCAGTTACATCCCCAAGTACGGCGCGATCGCGATCTGCCCGAGGAAATTTATCTCTTTCAATTGAATGCGGAACTTTTACTTGCAGCGATCGATATCGAGGCACGAGTGAAATTTCAATCTTTCTCGCCATATCCCGCCGTCGCCCTCGATCTCGCCTTTTTTGCCCCGGTGGATCTTCCCGTGGCGGAACTGGAAAAAACCATGCGGGAAGCAGGGGAAGATTTGCTGGTGAAAGTGGAACTGTTCGATCGCTATTTGGGGAAAAATGTCCCGGAAGGTCAGCACAGTTTAGCTTTTAGTTTGGCTTATCGTGCCAGCGATCGCACTTTAACGGACAATGAAATCGAACCCGTTCATCAAAAGGTACGGGAGGCGCTTACAGAAAAGTTTGCGGTAACATTGCGATCGTAGTGTGTCAACAGCATTGGCTTGTCTTGCTTTACATTCCGCTTTTAAATTTAAACGAGTTAGTTTTTCTCGTTCTTCGAGATTGCTCAAGTAGGAAATCCCGCAATTAAGGCGATCGACGATATTGAAAAGATTTTCTTCTTGCTCGCTTTCTGAAATTCTTTCCCAAAGAATGCGACCGATCGCTACATTTGTCTCTGCTTTTTCTGTTTCAGGAATGAGTTCATAGGCTGCTTGTTGAATGCGATCGTGGGCGAATTTGTAGGACTGAATGAGTAAGTTTTCGTCCAATTCCGAGACTGAGAAAATAAAGTGGCGATCGAGAGCAGTTTTTAACAATTCAAAAACAGCTTGCGGCGATCGTTCTGCGATCCATGTTAATGTCGTTAAATCGAATTCTGCTCCCAAATAAGCCGCGAGAGATAAGATTTCGCGAAGGATTTCCTCTTGTTTTTTCTTGAATTAATCGTGACAGCTTTCTCACGCGATCGGGAGTCTGTCCGATAATCAAATTAAAGCGATTTTGTGCTTCATTTGCACCTAAAGTCGGAACGGGATCTTGTTTGCCGATAATCAGTTCGACTTCAGGAATAATATCAACGATAATTTGTCCGTTATTTCCCAATGCCTGGGATAACTTTTCTCGCCAAATTCGCAATTTTCGATCGCTTTTCGATTTCTTTTTCTCGTCCGTAGAGTTTTTGAGGAATTTGCAAGCGATCGCTAATATCTTGCTGACCCAGAGAAAAAGAAGTAATTTCTCTACTTAGGCGTTAAGGGTTGGGTGCGAAATCTGGCTGACGGACGGGTAGAAGCTGTTTTTGAAGGCGATCGCGAGGTAGTTGAAACGATGATCGAGTGGTGCGATCGCGGTTCTCCAGCAGCAGTCGTTCGCGATGTCGCGATCGAATACGAGGAATGGGAAGGATTAGAAGGATTTGAAACTCGCTATTGAGATTGTATTGAGTTTTTTCGTGTTGTTTGGCTCGATTTTCTCTAGGGAAGAAGTCATAATACAATGTTAAGGCTATTCCTCTATTTATTTATTATCGGCAATAGGAACAATACCATCAAGAGAACTGGGAATATTAGACAAAGTTTCTTCTTCTACAAATTCCTCGTTGCCTGCGATCGCCTTAACTTTGGTAATTGGCTGTTTGGGACTGGCGATCGTTGACGAACAATATCGGCTATCATTCTACGATCTTGGCAAGATCGTAGAATGATGTCTTTTTTGGTTGGGTTGCTCCTCTCGATCGCAAATAAAAGATAAATGGTAATGTTTGAGTGAGTTTATCGATCGCTCAAACATTACCGATCGCCTTCATAGAGTCTACAATCGCTGGATTTGGTATAATTCGACTGGATAAACCCTTGGGATACAAATTATGTTTAACCTCACTCAAAGGCAGCAGAAACAGCCCAAAAGGGAAGACCTGCCCACAATGTACGACTTACCGAGTGAAGAAGTAGGAGAATCGGGTTTGCCAGACCAATATCACCCCTTACAAGCCGAATTATTAGAGCAAACATTTCAACCTCGCAATTACTCGTCAGAGCAGGTTTTTTCGGCAATGGATCTCAATATCTATTACGACGAGAACAGCACGCGACGATACAAACGTCCAGATTGGTTTGGGGTTGTGGGAGTTCCTCGACTTTATGAAGATCGAGATTTACGCATGAGTTATGTGATTTGGCAAGAACGAGTTAATCCTTTTATTGTTGTAGAGTTATTATCTTCCAGTACTCAACGAGAAGATTTGGGACAAACTTTTAGAGAGGACAATGAACCGCCGACGAAATGGGAAGTTTACGAGCAATTTCTACAAGTACCGTATTATGTTGTTTACGATCGCGAACGGGATTATTTTCGCGCATTTCATTTAGAAAGTTCTCTCTCTCGCTATCAAGAATTAGAAGTAACCCATAATCAACTTTGGTTAGAAGAGTTAGAGTTAGGATTAAGATTATGGCACGGAACTCATAAAAGGATCGAACGGCTATGGTTGCGTTTTTATGATGCTTCGGGGAATTTGATCCCAACTTCAGCCGAACGCGAATCCCAAAGAGCCGATCGCGAATCCCAAAGAGCCGATCGTGAACGACAAGAAAAGGAACAAGCACAAACAGCATTACAACAATTACGAGATCGCCTCCTTGCACGAGGAATCGATCCAGACTCGATGGACTAAAAAAAGCACGCAATTTGCGTGCTTTTAAGAATTAAATGAAAACCAAGCTACAGATCTCGATCTTCAATCACTTTATCAATCAAGCCATATTCTAAGGCCTCATAAGGAGACATAAAGAAATCGCGATCGGTGTCTTTTTCGATCTTATCGATCGCTTGACCCGTTTGCTCTGCCATAATTTCATTGAGTTGTCGCTTAATCCGCAGAATTTCGCGGGCCTCAATTTCGATATCGGTGGCTTGTCGGCGACCTTGAATGCCGCCTAAAGGTTGGTGAATCATGATGCGAGAATGAGGTAAGGCTAAACGCTTTCCTTTTGTTCCTGCTGTTAGTAAAAAAGCCCCCATCGAAGCCGCCAAACCAACGCAAAGGGTGACAACTTCCGACTTAATATGCTGCATGGTATCAAAAATTGCCATGCCCGCCGTCACCGAACCACCGGGGGAATTGATGTACAAATAAATGGGCTTATTTTGGTCTTCCGAATCGAGATAAAGCATAATGGCAATAATCTGATTCGCTAAGTTATCATCGACACCGCGACCGAGGAAAATAATCCGTTCGCGATAAAGGCGATCGTAAATGTTAATCCAATCAGCATAAGGCTGACCGGGCATTTGATAAGGGACTCTGGGAACACCAATAGGCATGATAAAAATCGTAAATAAAGAACGTTATTCAGTTATCAGTTATCAGTTATCAGTTCATGCTTCAATAGCATCTATTGACTGTTTACTGTTCACTGTTCACTGTTTTAAGGGAGTGCGGGAACGGGTTGAGGCAGATCTTTACGACTTTCCAAAACTTTATCGATGAGACCGTATTCATGCGCCTTTTCTGGTGTGAGATAAAGCATTCGGTCTGTATCTTTTTCCAGTTTTTCCACGGTTTGCCCCGTATTTTTGGCAAAAATTTCTAACATTGCCTGCTTGTTGGCCAGCACTTCTTTCGCCCGAATTTGAATATCAGAGGCTTGACCTTGAGCACCTTGACGAGATTGGTGCAGAATAATGGTGGCATTGGGCAAGCTGGCGCGACAGCCTTTTGTGCCTGAAGAGAGAATCATCGCCGCCGTTCCCATCGCTTGACCGATGCAGATCGTATGAATGGCGGGTTTGATGTAGTTCATCGTGTCGCAGATGGCGAAAGCCTCTGTTTCAAAACCGATCGCTTCGCCTCCATACCAAGAAGTACCAGTGGAATTGATGTACATATAAATGGGCTTTTCGGGATCGTCAAATTGCAAGAAAAGGAGTTGGGCGATAATGAGTTCCGTGACATCAAGCCCCATTTGTTGTTTGTATTCGTCTGGAGAAACAAGGGGTAAACCCAAATAAACAATTCGTTCTTTGAGCAACAAAGACGGTAAATCTGGCGGAGGAGTGCGATAGGAACCACTTCCTCGATAATAAGGCGATTGTACGGCTCGGATCGGTTGGTTCATCATCGTAATATTTGAACAATCTGGCAAGTTTTTCTTGCTTGTGTCGGGCGGGAAAAACTTGAAGCGTTTGACCCGATCGCCAACGGTTATTTGTTGATTTTAGCTTATAGAATGAAGGTAGCGTTCTCAAACCGTCCCTGAGTTGGAGGTTGAACCATGAATTCATCGCAACAACCGAACAAGAGCGCGATCGCTGCCTTCTTTTTCCTTTGGGAGTGCGCTGTCCCCGCTCAAGCACAACTCTTCCCCGATCGCCCGACTTTTTTTGAGGAAGGTAATCGTCAGTTAGAGCGAGAAATCCAAACCCTACAAGAGTCTTCCCCTAACACTTCCGTTCTCACGATTAATTCTGGGCAACTACAATGGCAAAAATTTCTCTTCCGAGAAGGAAACTTTAGCGTCTGGATGCCCACCGGAGAAATCTCGCAGCAAGGTCGGGAAATCCCTACATCAATGGGTATACTGGTTTTGGCTGAATTGATTGCCGCGCAATCAGAATCTCGCTTTCTGGTAAGTTATTCTCAGCCCTTGCGATCGATCTCCACTGCCGATCCAGACGTTTTCTTGTCCGAGTTACGCGATCGCCTTGTTGCTGATACGGGAATGACCCTCACTCGCGAGACCGAGATATTCCTCGCTGATTATCCGGGTCGAGAATTAATGGGCATTGAAGGCGAGGAAACAATTGTCTTGCGTTTTTACCAAGTGCGCGATCGCGTTTATCTTTTTGGTGCGATCGGGAAAAACGAAAACGAACGCGATCTATCCTTAGCCAAGCAAACTTTTTTTGATTCCTTTGAGTTGCTCTAGCCTTTTCGCGCAAAATGGCACCAACCCGTAATAAAATTTAAGTGACGTTTTGTTTGGTAAAGGTTGACAATTACGATGAAATATGCTGTTGCTTTCTGGGCGGGTATCGTTGCGATCGCTATATTATGGTTTCCCACTTCTGCGATCGCCGGAAGTTCTTCTTTAATTCGCGCCTATGATGATGAAGTCGTGGTCAGCCAAGATTTTGCCGGTCAAAATCTCCAAGAGGCTGAATTTGCCAATACCAATCTCGGAGCGGCAGATTTTAGCAATACCGATTTGCGCGGTGCGGTTTTTAATGGCTGTTCTCTCATTGCAGCGAATTTGCACGGTGCCAATTTTGGCAATGGTATTGCCTATCTCAGCGATTTTAAAAATGCCGATTTAACCGATGCCATTTTTACAGAGGCATTACTTTTACGCTCTCTATTTAACAATGCCAATATTACTGGAGCGGACTTTAGTTTTGCCATTCTCGATCGCCAGCAACAAAAACAACTTTGTCAGAGAGCTTCTGGAGTGAATTCAGTCACAGGGATTGCAACTAAAGCATCTTTAGGGTGCTAAAAATATTTCGTTTTGTGACTGTCTATGACATCCTCCCCGTCGTGAAATGGACGGGGATTCCTCTAGAATAAGCGCGTCCTACTCAGCAACGATATCATAGATATTTGAGTCAGAGACTGCTGGAAACCTCAGTCACTTCACCAAGTTTTGGGAGAGAACTAAAATGTTTTCTAAAATACGTCGTTTGTGCGATCGCTTTTTTAATAAATCGAGAAAAATCAATAACGAACCCATCAACAAAGTGAGTTTGATTGTTGTTATTATTATTATTGATATTTTTATTTTAATCAATGTTTTTTCCGGACTGGACGATATCGGTCGCTGGTATCTCGATCCTTCTCTGGCTCATCCTTGTTATTTTGAATGGGTGGATTATCGCGATCTCGCAACACCAGATAAGGACTATGAAACGATCCGCGCTTCCTTACAACAGAGTGTAAAATTTCAAGACCGATATCAACAAATCGAACAAGGACATCTAGGCAAAGTTTCTCCCACTTGCTTGAGTTATGGAAACTTAAAGGATAAAGTTAATACTGTCGAAAATCAGCAAATCTCAACTAATATCGAGCAAAAACAGGCACAAATCAATACTCTAGGATTAAAAAATCACCAAATTCGCGAGCAATATGATTCAACATTGTTAGAAAAAATAGCCGGACAATCGCGCGATCGCTCGATTAATCTCGTCGGTGCAGAAAAAGCCAAACAAGAATTAGATGAGAATAATCGTAATATTACTACCTTAAAAACAGAAATTTCCGATCTGAAAAATGAGTTGTTCTCAAAACCAGAAAGTATCAATCTAATCGGTTTTCTGAATGAGAACGAACAATTTTTAAGCGCAGAGAAAGACTATAAACGCGCTTCTTTTTGGTATCCCAGTATCCAGATTGCTTTTCAATCCCTCTTTCTCGTACCTCTGATCGTTATTGCTTTATTGCTGCACAATTTTTCTCAGCGCAAAGGGTATGGACTCATGGCGCTGATGAGTTGGCATTTATTGGTTATCTTTTTTATTCCACTAATTATTAAAATCTTTGAATTTCTGCAAGTCGGGGTATTGTTTGAATTTCTTTTCGCTCTCATTAGTAATCTTTTCGGGGGATTGCTTTTTCTCATTAATTATCTTTATATTTTGCTCATTCCCGCCCTCGGCTTTGGCATGATTAAGTTTTTTCAAAAGATTGTTTTCAATCCTAAGATTCAAGCAGCTAACCGAGTTCAAAAAGTGCGGTGTATTAAATGTGCAAAGAAATTGCGACCTCACGATCCTCACTGTCCCCATTGTGGTTATTATCAATATGTTGAATGCCCTAACTGCCACAATTTGACTTATAAAAAGCTATCATATTGTAAAGAATGTGGAGCATCTCAAAATAGCAAAGATTTTAACTAAAAAAATGCCTTTCGTGAGGATAAACTGATGAGCAATTCGATTATTCAACTTGTTGACGAACTCCCCAAAGATAATATTACCGTCAAGGTTCTCAAAGCACTTGATTTTATTGCCCCCGGTCAATGGGATAATCTGGTCGGATTTGATGAAACTATTACTAAGATTACCGAGGAAACTGATGCTAAGATCGTCCGACATATCCACGATCGCGCTGCTTCTCTCTATCTCGATCCCGATACGGGTTATCAGGGTGCAATTGGATTGTATCAGGCGATCGATAAGGCTGATGTGGCAATGGCAACAGCAGCACTGGCGAATAAAGTTGGTGAAAAAATTAGTTTTCTCTCTTTTCTCAGTAATATTACTCCGAAAGCTGACACGACTCAAACTATCGATTTGTTATTGAAAATAGCGGTTGAAGTTATTGCTTTTTGCAAACTGAATGGTATTCCACAACCCAACCCGCAAAAATTTGCGACTTCTTTGGCGGAAAATTATCAGGGTGCGGGTTTTATGCGGATGGTTGCGTTAGTTTGCATTGATGGAATGTTGCCTTTGGGTCCGGATTTTCTGACAAAAATTCACGAGATCGTGCAAGGAATTGATGCAGGAGTAATTACTAAAAATCCCGTTTTCTTGGGGATTCAAGATAAATTACCGGGCGATACGACCAGCGATCGTGTTGGTTTTCTCAATCAATGTTTTGCGGCGATCGAAGGATGGATGAATGGGTTTATTGAAAAAACAGGGATTACCCCCCAAACCCTTTCTCAGAGTTTAGGAAAATTTGTCCAAATTGCCGATGATAACTTGGATTTTGTCGCCGCAGTATTGGATCAAACCACAAATTATTACGAACATACAGGCATTCAAAGCGTTTCTCGTCGCTTGATTTTAGATGCTTATGAATTAGTGAAGGAAGATTTAAAAAATACTCCAACAGACTTAGATAATAATGATTCTGAAGGAGGAATTGCCGAGTTTTCTATCGGCGATACAATCGAAGTATGGGATAAAGATGAGGAAGATTGGTATGAAGCGACAGTCCACAAAATAGAAGTTAAAAAAGGAAAAAATCGTTATTTTGTTCATTATGTCGGTTACGGAACTTCAGAAGATGACTGGGTGAAAGAGAAAAATGTTCGCTCTGGCGATCGCACCGATGCTGATGAGAATGGTTATGCGATCGGTCAAAAAGTACAGGTTTGGGATGATGATGAGGAAGAATGGTATGCTGCTGTTATTAAAAAGATCGATGGCGATCAATATCGCGTTCATTATATCGGTGAAGACGATTCTTTTGATGAATGGGTGGATTTAGACGACATTAATTAATAGTTGTCGGTTAATCACTTTTTTCGTGCGATCGCATTTTCTCGATTTATCTCTTTCCAGCTTAAGAAGTGAGAGATATTATTTTGATTTGCCGTATCGTAAACACAAAAAGCTCTGCGATCGTCATTAGTTTTCTATAAACCTAATGGCAAATCTTTTTTGATCTGAAGTTTTTCCTTTTCCTCTTCTGAGAGATTGTTAAGATAACCATTTCCATATTCGGTTCCCATGTATTTGACCAAGCAGTGAGAACTACATTATCAATTCTGGTCAATTGTACTGGTTTTTCCAAAACTCTAGTAAACTTGCGCCCTACATTCTCAAAAACTGCATCTAACGGAGTTTTTTGTATTGGTGCCATAGATTATAAAATTAAATGAGTTTGCACTATTCCAACTTAAAGGTCGATTTTATTCAAAATAGTCAATCCTTGCAGAAAGTCCCGATCTTCGCTGATATGAGGGATTTTAAGCTGACTATCCGACATTCCCTTCGCCAGTTGTCGCTGACGCACGATCGCAAAACTTCCGGGGGCTAAAATTTGCAAGCGAGGAGGAGGAACTTCCGACGATCGCACGGTGGTATACGGATTATTAAATTCTCCCAACCAATATTCAAAACGAGAGAGGAATTTTTGCGGATCTGCTAAGGTTTGTCCGTCGGTTAATTCGATATTGATTAAATAGCGAGAAGGGAATTCATTATCGGATAACGTAATGCAAAAATCATCTAAATTCAAGTTAAATTCTTGACTTAATGCCTGCATCACTTGGGTTGCATGAAACTCCGTCGTTTTTTCCGTCGTTGCCGACAATAAGCCCCCGCGTCGATGGCGAAAAACAATAATCGGGGCTTGTTCGTAGAATCCTAAAATTTCGACAACATCGCCGATATCATAACGATAAATACCACTGTAACTCGTCACGAGTATTCGATAACGTTGACCGATTTTAACCTCAGTTGCTAAAAGAGTTTGCGGGTTTTCTTTATCCCAATCTTCTTCCGGGATAAATTCATAAAAACTGCTACCAATCGATAAAATATTGCCTTCTTGATTCAGATCGTAGCAAACGCCAAATGTTCCTTCTGCGCTGCCATAAACACCACCAAAAATTGGCGTATCGCCAAAATAATCGGGGAAGCGCTGGAAATAAAAATCTGAGGTTCCTCCCATTGCTGTAACGACTAAAGATAAATCCGGCCAAGCTGATTTTGGGGTGAGTTTTCCTGTAGCGTTGGCAATCTTTTCTAATTGAGCCGCACGTTGAGGATTGGTGCGTAATTTTCTCTCCAAGTGGTGGCGTAATTTGGGTTCGATTTTTACCCAATCTGCGATCGCGCCCGATCGCAAATCTTGAATTAAATCTGGCGTATATTTTTCTAAATAACCGCAAGTTCGCAAAATTAACATGGGAAAATTGGTCACCATTTGTCCCACCGAAGGATTGCTCAAGGCAAATAATAAACAAACATAATGGCGTGAGATACTATCCGCAACTTTTAAGGCATCGTAAGGCATTGCCAAGAGTGGGCGATAGAAACGATTGCTGCGAATGCTACCGACAGTTACGGGTCCATAGTCGATGCCACCACGGGTTACACCTTGAATGTTGGCAGAATTTGTATTTAATAATTTTCCAAATTTAAGCGGTAAACCTTTTTGTTTGGCTTGCTTTTCTAAGGCCTCGATCGCAAACCCAAAGGCGGCTAAGTTCGGTTTTGCCAAACTTTTCTGATAGCGTCGCGTCACGGGAATGCGCTTTTGTTTACCGGTAGAACCACTGGTTAAGCTGATATAAATTACCGGATCGGGATTAAGAATATTTTGCTCTCCTTGGGCAATGCGCTCCGTGTAAGGATCGTAGCTGCTGTAGGGAAGAATGGGAACGCGATCGCGAAATTTCTCTATCGTTGTCAAGTTACCAATGCCAAATTTTTGACCGAGTTCCGTATTTTGATGCGATCGCAGCATTTCCAGCAAAAACCGTTCTTGTACCGCTTCAACAGAATGAGTTTTGCGAATAAAATCATTTTTGGCACGTTGGACGATCGCACGTAAAACAGAAAAGATTAAATCGGGCATTTTTCAGTTATCAGTTATCAGTGAACAGTTATCAGTTGTTAATTAATTTGTAATTGAGCAAAAAATTGCGAACAACCAATAATAAATAAACAACCGCGCTTAGCGCGGTTGTTCGCGTTTTAGCTCACCTTGTCCGTAGAAGCATAAATTGCTTCTCGCGTGGCGACCATTGTTTCAACCAAGCGATCCATATCCTCGCGGGTATGGAGAGCATTCGCAGTAATTCGCAGGCGCGGTTTGGCAATAAACCAAATGGGGGACACCCAAATACCATATTCTTCCATCAAATGATTGGCAAAGTGTTTGGGGTTAAGCTCTGGAGGGAGAAGGACTGGAATAACATTGGTTTCGCCAATGGGGTTAAATCCTTCTTGATTCAAGAGCGATCGCAAGTAGCGGGTATTGGCCTGCAGCGTCTGGACAAGTAAGGGATTTTCTCTGACTTGACGGATGCTGGCCAAAGCGGCGGCTGTCACTGGGGGAGGGAGAGAAATCGTACCGATGGAAGTCGGGGAAACATCCAACAGATCGATCAACTCCCGAGAGTGACTGCTAATCGCGGCTCCAGCAGAAGCGGCAAACTTCGAGAAGGTGGTCATAATAATCGGCACCATGCCGCGATCGAGTACCGATTGAGGGGTAATGCCGAAATGGTCGTAAATCCCCCCTCCCGACTTACCTAGCGCACCACTGGCATGAGCTTCATCCATGACGATGACGCTACCGGGATAGTTTTCTAAAACATCCAACATTCCCGGTAAGGGCGCGATATCCCCATCCATCGAGAATACTGCGTCAGAAACCACCATCAAGCGATCGCCCGGACGGTAGTAACGCCGTAATTTACGTTCTAAGTCATTGAGATCGCAGTGACGATAGGCTTTAACTCGTACTTCTGGACTCTGAGAAAACATTTTCCCAGAGCGATTATCAGCATTAGCCACCGCAGAAACAATACAACCGTGATTGAGAATATCGGTTAAAATTAGAGTTTCGCGCGTATTGCGGAAGCCGGGGATGGGGATGGCTAAATGACAAAACCCATCCATTAATGCCTGCATTGCCATCCAAGCATTGAGAAATAGATGGGTATGGGAAAGATGCTTAAAGGCTGAGATTTCTTCCTCGAGTTGGCGATGGAGGTCAATGCGACCGCTCAACACCGAGCAAGAACTGTTAGAGGTGCCATACTGCCAGATTGCATCTACGGCGGCTTGTTTGACATCCTCTGACTGAACTAAGCCCAAAACATCATTCGTGCAGAAGGTGAGGAGCTTATGGCGCTTCCCTGTAGCCGGATCTTCAACGTCAACTAAATTTCCCTGCTTGTTATGGCAGATGAATTTGTCTGGATAAAGCCCGCTCTTGTAAGTGGCGTGCATATAGTCTTGGACAACTTTCACTGTGGATTCTCCTCATCTCCTAGTCTCTTTGATGATTCTAATAGGGTACATTTCCGCGTGCAGATTTTGGGGATCGAGGTGGCCATTTCGGATCTGGATAGACAAAATGATGAGATAAACCGGATTTTTGTTTGACTCTTCTTCCCTCTAACTGGTGACTGGTGACTGATAACTGGTGACTGATAACTGGTGACTGATAACTGGTGACTGGTGACTGGTGACTGGTGACTGTCTTAAAATCCTTCTCCTCCATCGCCTTCGGCTTTTTTGCGAATTTCGTCAAACATGATCTCTTCAAAAATGAGCGTTCCGACAATCCGATTGAACTCTTCAAGTTGACGCACATCGCGATCGCTAAAACTGGTCCGAAATCCTTCGGGAACTTCTTTGGCGCGAGAGAGAGTCGTCGGGGTGGCGGGATGATGGTATTCCGAGGGATAGCCCGGTTTCTTTTTATTCACCAGTTGCAAGATTCCCATTAAGTCATTTTCTTGATTGAAGATGGGCATACAGAGCAAACTACAGGTTCGATAATGGGTTTCTTTATCCGATCGCATGGCCATGGCCGAACGTGCCGTATCGTTGTAAAGATCGAAATCCACTTTAAGAATTTGGGAATTCAAGTCAGAATTACCCGCAGAAGTCCCCGGACTGAGGGAAATCGAAGTATTGCGAGGATTTAAGGCGTATTCTGCGGCTAAACCCGCATAACCGGCACCAATGGGGAGGGGAGGGATTTTAATCAGTTGCAAGCCTTCGTTGCCCACGTAGCCCTCGCTAACGAGGGTTTCATCATCGCGATCGAAACGCCAGAGGGTACAGCGATCGGCGTTGACGAGTTCTCGAGCGGCCTTCATGACTTCTTCGGCGCTATTTTCTCGACTGGCGTTGAGAACCCAATGCTGTGCCTTCATTAACGCAGAGGCATTCTGCTGTACCTGAAACATTTGGCAGAAGGAAAGGCAACCTTGGAAAAAATGAAAAAATGAGTCGGAGGTGCGATAAAAGTTGTCGATATCCGCATGGACGAATCCTCGATAATCTGCGTTGTGCGGTTGGTTATCGGTGCTGGGTTGTTGGCTATCGGTGATGGGTTGGGAAAACTGGGAATTGTACGATCGCAGGAGTTTGCGAGAGGCTTCGATCACGGCGACCAATTTACCTCGGCGATCGCTGACGGGAAAGAAGACAGAAGAGCGATCGTATTCGGCATTGGGGATCGTACTGGGAATGTGAACGTATTTGCTTTTTTGCCAGCGTGCGACGAGGGCGATCGCATTATCGTCCTCAAGAGAATATTCAATGCGGCGAAAACTCGTCGATTGTTCTTTGCGTTCGGGTAAAATCGTCCAGAGTTTATTCACTGTCGTGTCAAATAAATAAACCCGCGCTGTTTTTGCCCCCAAGGAAATACGTGCCACTTCCGACATATTTTTGAGACTGGAATAGAGAATTTCATAGTTCTCCAGTTCGGAAAACTGTCTGGCATTTTGCAAAACCATTGCCGCTTGCGCGTTAAAAGCTTCCATGCGGCGCTCGTCATCTTTGCCAAAACTAATCTCAAAACATGCGGGAGCCTCATCGAGATAGCCTCGGGTGGGTCTGACAAACCCCTCCCGCGTCTTATTCACCAGTTGAGTGACCCCGATCAGCTTTTTGCGTTGGGGGGAAGATTCGTCATAGCCCAATACGGGCATACAGAGCAAACTACAGGTACGATAGTCATTTTCGAGATCGAATTGTTTGGCGGTGGCGGAACCGACTTGTTCGTAAACATCAAAGGGGATATTCAAGGGTCGGTAATTCCCCTTTTGTGCTTGTTTGGCGACCTGTCCCGCAAATCCCTGCCCGACTTGGAGATAGGTCTCTCTGACGTTGCCATCCTCTGTGGGAATTTCCGTCCAGAGTTTTTGCTGGCTAAAATCCAAAATCCACAACGTCGAGCGATCGGCATCTAATAAGTCTTTGGCGGCATTCATCACCTGTTGCAAGGCTTCGCTAAACTCATTGCTGCTTTGAGAGATGGCGCGGGCGGCTTTGGTAGATTTAACGCTCCCTTTGAGGTGTTGGGTCAGGTTGTAGTAGGTTTGAATGCTTTCTAGCATTCTCAGGATAGTGGAAGTCGAAACCAGTTGTAAAAATTTATTTTCATCTTCTTGAGTAAAACCGAGGCGGCTGTATTTTTCGGCATCGGCTTCTCGGGAATTGAGGGGAGGCGTGCGATCGCTTTTACGAATTTTATTAATAAATTGAATAACAGCAAAAACCTGATTATCTTCATTTTTCAAGGGAATCGTGAGCATGGTATGGGTTTTAAATCCCGTCCGGCGCTCTTGTTTTTTGAGTTCTCGGGAATGTTCGTGTTCTGCCGCCGGATAGGGAATGCGAAGCGATCGCCCGGTATCTGCGACCCGTCCCGAAACCCCTGCCCCCATCGGTACGGAAATTTCAAAAGTTTGTTGTTGGTGATTGGTGATTGGTTGTTGGTTGTTGGTTTGGGCAAAAATTGACCAAAGGCGATCGCGATCTTCATTGACAAAGTAGATGGTCGTGCGTTCGGCTTCCAACCAAACCCCGATATTACTGGCAATGGAACCAAGGGCGAGGGAATAGACCCGCCGCAGTTCTTCAAGCCATTGAATATTCTCCTCGATATTGCTGGATTGAATAATGCTTTGGCGTTGTTTGCGGAGTTTGATCACATCCCGAGAGATTTCCTGTTCGAGATGGGCGATCGCTGCTGCGAGGGGGGAAGATTCTCCCGAAGGTAAGGACTCGACTTCTGGGGCGGCTCTATTTTTGACGATTAACTGAGGAATGAGGGGCTGCGGCATTTTATTGGCGTGTTTAACCCGTTCTGCTTGCAAGGCTAAACAGCCCATTTCAAAGGCTTCGTTAATGCCTTCGCCATAGCCGATCCAGCGATAAAACTCCGTCGTAAATAAATGTGCGGCCTCGAGGCCGATATCGGCATCAATAACGATGGTGGCTTGAATGCAATCGGAAATCGCATCGGCTTGCAAGACGGAGAGACAGCGATCGAGGATGGCGCATTTGACCGATCGCCCGAATTGCTCGAACAGTTGAGTCAGTTGCCCGGGATCGAGCAGGCGGGCATCTTGGGTTTCACTGGCAAAAATCAATCCTTCTAAGTCATCCGCCCCACAAAAATGAATTAAATGGGGTTGCTGTTGCGCGATCGCGAGGGTTAAATCTTCGTAAAAGATGGCAGGGAGTTTCTCGACGGCAATTTCTTTGCCTCGGGGAGTTTTCTGCACCGCTTGTTTAACTCGGTTGGTTTCTCGGTCTAATTCGGCGGGTTTGGTGGTGTGGGGACGGGCGGAGGCGACTAAAATTTTACTAACGGGAAGGCTGGGTTGGCGAGTGGGGGAAGCGGTGGCGATGCGATCGAATTGAAAGCCCTGAGTCCATAAAATTTTATGTTGTCCCGTGGCCAGACCGCGAATGGTGACGCGCTCGATCCCGCCCGGTTTGAGGGCGACCATCTGTTTGCGAAGCCAGCTAAACAACTTGTCGGGCTTGTAGAGTTGAGCGCCCTCGAGGAAAATTCGCAAGGTGCGATCGCGGCGATCGATGCGGCTATCCATTCCTTTGGGATTGAGTTTCTCGTTGAGAAGGAGCGCGATCGCTTTAGGATTCCCTTGTTTTGCTTTCTGAAATAGGTTCGAGGGCATGGGAAAAGAGGGAAAGGGGAAAAAACAAGCCTTTATCCCTCTTTCCTTTTTACTCTGAAGATAGAGTTTTTTTCAATTCCTTGGCAATATAAAGCGCTAAAGCGATCGCTTTGGGAAAAATGGATCGATATTGAAGCCAGTAAGGTGCGTTAATAAAGCACCTTACGAGATTAGCGATTAGCTGAAACTATCCACTATGAGATTGACGATCGCATTGTTTCCTCCTCTAAAGCCAGAACATTGTTATAAAAAAAACAAGTAAAGAATGGATCGAAGAAGTTTTAGAACCTATTTATCAAAAAGAATTAAAAATAGCATGAGGTAGTCTAGTAAGGTGCGTTACGTTCCACTAACGCACCTTACTTCGCGCTACGAAGCAGGCCGCAGCTTACACTGGAAGTTCTGGTCAAACTCCTCGGGACTCATATACTGACCTGTCGGGAAGTATTCGCCCATCACTTCTGCTTCTTGACCCGGCTCCGTGGTTTTGTGAGGTGCGTATTCAAAGTCATTAAGAGGCAATTGCCAACGATTTCGAATCTCTCCCAGCCACATATCGCCAAACCCATCACCGGCGGCGGGAAACTCTAACCAAGCGTAACCGCATTCATAACGGGCTTTCTTGGGACGGTAGGATGGCCGACTGACGACGATGGTGTAATAACCGTTTTCATCGACGGGGATCTCTTCATCAAAGACGCTATCAATCACTCGCGCCCGAGATAAAGGCTCATCTGTTGCCCAAGAGAAATAGCGAACGTCCGCATCCGACTCGTCCAAGGTTTCATCGCCAAAATAGGTCGTGGGTGTCTTGGGTTTTTTGCCTCGCAAGACCAAGACTTCGCCAAAATCGCGATCCATCCACGTCACCAGATAAACCGTTGTCGAATTGATAAATCCGCCGGAACCCACATTGGGATCTACTGGAGGAAGACACTTCTCTGCATTATCGGGACCTTGCTCGAAGTTGGCACAGAAATTATACTTCGCAGTCCACTCGCGGATGATGTAGGGCGGATTCTGAGCAGGCCAAGTATTGGGTCGATCTTGGTTGTACCACTCCGTGCGATCGCGCTCCTTCCGATAAGCCTCAGCATCGAATGCTGGCGTGGGATAAACGCGACTCATATCGCCTTTGAACTTAGAGTATTCATCTCCGCAGAGTGCATCGCCCTCGATGATACTACCGTCTTTCAGGACAATTTTCGCCTCGGGTAATTCCGTACCGCCCAGCAGATTTGTTCCCTTATCAGCGACAAAGATTCGCATCACTACGATATACCCGATATCGGGGAACTCTTCTTCCCCAAGGTATAAGGTATTAGGTTCGAGCTGCAATTTTTCTGCTTGCTTGGGGAAGGCCTCGGCGAATGCTTCTTCAAATTCAGTCAGATTCTCGGGAATCTTTTTCAATTTTGCTGTCAGGTTAGGGAAGGACTCAGCAAAATCTACTGCGAAGTCTGGAGCATTATCGGGGATCTTTTGTAACTTTTCTGCCCACTCGGGGAAGGCCTTAGCAAACTGTTGTTTGAACGTAGGCAGGTTCTCGGGAATCCATTTCAGAGTATAGGAACGATTCTCGGCTGTGCGATCGCCCCCGTTTTGCAAGGGGTTCGTCGATCCTTCGTCGGGTTCGATCTGATAATCGACGATCTGATGATCGCCGCCAACCAAGGTGGCTGAGTTTGGATCGTAAAAGTAGCCGCTAAAGGTCATCGATCGAGCATGCGGAAATTCACCTTTTATCTCAACGTGACTGCCCTCGGGGAGAGAAAATAAAGCGACGGGATAGGCAGATTGTTGATCGGGATAGAAGGCGTTGTGATAGGGGTCGGCACCAACGGTTGTTTTCCAGAAACAGTTTTCGAGATCGATGTCCGAGCGAAACTCTCGACCGCTATTGGCCGGATCGCCATCGCGATCGAAGGGATCGATCGCATCCTTCAATTCAGGCAAGATACTATTAACAGCACCTAACTGAGGGAGAAAACTGGGTTTAGCCAAGGCCATACTCGGAAATAACAGGATATCTCCCAACAAAAGAGAGACCAGCATCGCAAACACTGCGATCGCTCTCCCCATGCGGTTCAAAAAACCGTTAAAAAACATTAAGAAAACCTCACAAAAAGATTAAACAAAACTCGGGTTGTTGCCCAGAGATTGCAAGGTCAGTTTAGTGGTAGGCTATTTCTGGAAATAGACAAAAATTCCAACTTTTTAAGTCATATAAATTAAATAACCAATTTTCAAAAGCAATAAACACTACTTATAATAAGACATATTATTTTTTTGACCAAAATAATAAGATCTCAAGCCTCCCGCTTTAATCGGAGGAACTGAGGTCGTTCGCGAAGCGTTCCCGGAGGGAGCAGGGATGCTGAATTCGATTCAGCATATTCAATCGACCTGTTGATAACTGATAACTGAAATGACAAAATTCTGCAAAAAGGAGTTGGTTGATGGATGTCAACAATCGTAAAATTGCCCTCGCTCGAGATAATCTCGGGACGAACGATCGCAAGATTGTCTCTAAATTCTTTACAGATTTGGATGGTTTCAAAGAGTTTTTTGAGTATCAAGGGAAGGAAATAATACAACTCAGTCCCGGTGCTCTTCAAGCTGAGTTTTTATCAATTCAGGTAGGTGACTTATATTTTGTATACAATCAAGCGAACCAAGGCGTTCAATTTTCAGGTGAGGGACAAAAAGAATACATATCTTTTGCGATACTTTGGTCTGAGAAGGAAAAAGAATATTACTCTTTTCGTCACGCTGTCGAGCCTCAAAGGACTATTTTTGGTTTCAATAATCGGGAAGCAGACGAAATATTTCCTCAAGGTGTAACGCTGACACACATTATCATACCCGTTACAACTTTTGATACTTATGCCAATCGACTACAACGCTACGATCTAAACGATCGCTTCCGGAGTAAAAATCATGTGAATTTGCTCCCAACGGGGATGCAAGAAATTAAAGATTACTTGCAACAACTGATTTGGTTAGCAGTATACAAACCGATTTGGTTACATCAACCTCATATTGAAAAACTCGTTGCCGATGATTTCCTGCCTTTGTTAATTAGTCAAATTCCGATTAAGCGGAATTCCAAGGCTTTTCTCAAATCTTCTCGACGATCTCAATTAATTGTCCGAGCAGAACAAAAAATGTTAGCCTACTTAGACAAACCTCTAACTTTAAAACAGCTTGCTGAAGATTTAGAGTCGAGCAGTTCTGCATTATCTTATGGTTTTCAAGACTTATTTGGCTTGAGTCCCATGCGCTATCTCAAAGTACGACGATTGAATGCAGTGCGACAATGTTTGAAGGCAAGTGAACCCGAAAACTGCACGATCGCCATCCTCGCCAGTCAATTTGGATTCTACCATCCCAATCATTTTACTAAAGATTATAAAACTATGTTTGGGGAATTACCTTCAGAGACGTTGCAAAACACGGCAAAAGTTAACTCAAACCCTGATAAATATAATATCGAAGTCAAAAGCCAAAAATGGCTAGCAGATCGCTGTATGCTATAAAGATTGATGGTATCGAGACAAAAGACTGATATGAATCAAATGAAAATTGCAACATGGAATGTGAATTCAATTCGCACTCGTCAAGCGATCGTGAAAAATTGGTTGCAAACGCATTCTATCGATGTGCTGTGCTTACAAGAAACGAAGGTTATTGATGCAGATTTTCCCCGAGAACCTTTTGCGTCTCTCGGCTATCATCTCTACATCTCGGGACAAAAGGCTTATAACGGCGTTGCTCTGTTGAGTAAAATGCCTTTAGAAGACGTAAAAATAGGTTTTGCTGAAGTTGTCGGCGCAGAAATTACCGGAGAGTTTGACGAACAAAAGCGGGTCATTTCTGGAGTTTTTGAGGATGTCAGAATTGTTAATCTTTATGTTCCTAATGGGTCGGCGGTGGGGAGCGAGAAATATGATTATAAGTTGCGTTGGTTGCAAGTATTACGAGAATATTTGCAAATCTTGAGGGATAAAGGCGATCGCGAACTTTGTGTTTGCGGCGATTTTAATGTTGCGTTAGAAGACCGGGATATTTATAAGCCCAAGGGGAAAAACAAGCATATTATGGCTTCTCCTGCCGAACGTCAAGCTTTACAGGATGTTTTAAGTGTGGGTTTAACGGATGTCTTCCGCCAATTCACAGAAGATACGGGGCATTATAGCTGGTGGGATTATCGTCGCGGCGGTTTTGCTAATAATCGCGGTTGGCGTATTGACCATCATTATCTCACTTCTGGGTTATGCGATCGCGCGAAGAGTTGCGTTATTGATATCGAACCTCGGAAGTTAGAGAAACCGAGCGATCATGCCCCTGTTATTGTGGAAATTGCTTGAATTAGGAGCGGGTTGTTCGGTGCGATCGCTTGTTGTTTGGGTTGGATTTTGGAAGTGCGATCGCCTTCCTTTCTTACCCTTTATTCTCCGTCATTTCGTCGAATCAAGTAACGAATTTCTTCGAGTAAAATATTAAATCGTTTGTCGCTTTCGGCTTGACGTTGTTTACCGAGTTCTATTTCTTTTTTCGCTAATTCTATTTCTTCTTTCACAGATTCCATATCTCGTTGACTTTGAGCCGCGACTTGTAATAAGGCTTGTGCGGTTACTCTCAAACCATCAATACTATCTTTGACTTCACTAACGCTCGAAGTTAGCTCATCTACTCTTGATGCTAACCCGTCCAGCATTTCATCTGTCCAACGTTGTACGGTCATTTGTCTTTTTCCTTTGCTGCTGTTCTGTAATTCTATTGTATCAGATCGTGAGTGCGATCGCCTTCCTTTCTTACCCTTTATTCTCCTTCATTTCGTCGAATCAAGTAGCGAATTTCTTCGAGTAAAACATTAAATCGTTCGTCACTTTCGGCTTGACGTTGTTTTCCTAATTCTATTTCTTTTTTCACTAACTCCATTTCTTCTTTGGTTAACTTCATTTCTTCTTTCATTAGTTCCATATCTCGTTGACTTTGAGCCGCGACTTGTAACAAGGCTTGTGCGGTTACTCTCAAGCCATCAATGCTATCTTTGACTTCACTGATACTATCTTTGACTTCACTAACGCTCGAAGTTAGCTCGTTTACTCTTGATGCTAACCCGTCCAGCATTTCATCTGTCCAACGTTGTACGGTCATTTGTCTTTTTCCTGTGTTACTGTACTGTAATTCTATTGTATCAGATTGGGAGTGCGATCGCGTTACTTTTTAAGATTATATTTTCCTATTTTAGATGCCTTTCTATTCTATGAAAAATCATCTACATCCTACTGAATCTGCAACAACCCATCCAGAATCTCCGAAAGCAGTAGAAACATAAATCCATTGAAAATTATTTGCTATTGCCTGTTTTTGAGAATCGACTTCAAGATTTACTCCAACTTCCAAAAATTCGCTGCTTTTAGAATCAAAACTAGGAAATTCATAGAGGTTTGTTTCTCGAACAATTTCGCATTGATTCAGTGGTATAGTATTAAAGCGTGTACTTGGAAAAAATGTTTGTGGAAGAGATGTTTGTGGAAGAGATGCTTGTGGAAAAAGTGTTTGTGGTTGAGTAACAATAATTGGAGGACACAATTTAAGTTCACTCTTCTCGACATAACCAAAAAATTTACCTTGTATATCGGAAACTGCAATTAACCGTTGTCCTATTCTAGAATTTTCTAAAAGATAAACTATATCATTTTTGTTTAAAAAAAAGCCTGTTATAGCTCTAATACTATTTGCACTGTAAAGAGGAGTTTCTCGTTTTACAGAGCGACAGTCTCCTTGTCTACCCAACATAAATAATCCTGAAACTTCAGTTGAATTTTGGTCGGGAGGAGACAAGGAATCTTGAGTTGTTTCATTGGGATTTTGTACAGGAGTTTCTGAGACAATAATAGAATTAGGAGATGAAATTGTTTCATTATTTTCTTCATTAGTATCAGTTAATTCAGAATTCTGAGAAGAAGATTCAGAATTACCAAGGACATTAGAACTTACAGAATCTTTATTCTCATTGGGTTGTAGTAGCTCAGAAATAGATTTTTTTGGAAGTTCGAGATTATTATAAAAGTCAGGACTTTGAGGTAAAGATTCAAGACTATCAGGAAGAGTGAAATTCAAAGAATCTCTATTTTCATTAGGTTTTGGTAATTCAGGAACAGGTATATTTGGAAGTTCAAAATTATCAGGAAATATAGAAACATCAGGAATAGTAGGATTTGAAAATTCTCTATTTTCACTAGATTGTGGTAACTCAGGAATAGGTGTTTTTGTAAGTTCAAAATTATCAGGAAAACTAGGGCTTTTAAGAGAAGTCTTAGGTGATTTTTTTAGGTTTTCTGTAGGAGTTTGAGATTGAATTGAAAATATTTGATTGTATATCAATAATCCACATCCTCCAATCAAAACAAGAGCAATTAAAATCAAAAAATCGAGTGAAATCAACGGTTTTTCAATATATTTTTGCATTTCTTCTGTCTCTGCATACCGAGGAATTAAACAATTAACTCCAGAAATTTTAACAAGATTATTGCTTTTACCCAGTTTTCCAAAATAGTTCAATGCTGTTTTAGTATTTCCGCGAACTAAATCGACCATTCCTCGTGAATAATTTAGTAACTGCTCGCATTCTGAAAGAGGATTTTTGAGAGTTTCGACAATCTCAGCAATACGAATAATATCTTCTCGATTCTTTTCATCTTGATAAGTCTGGGATAATTCTAAAGCCAATTCTCTTGCTGCCTTTTCCGGTTGAGAATAGGCTAAACCCGTCCAGCGTTGTGCTTGACCAAAATCTCGCCGATCGCGATCGCTACTTTTCGTCAAAGGATCTGCATAAGCCAACAAAAAACGAGATAGTTCTTGAATTCGTTTCTCCTGAAAATTCTCTTCTGCTTGTAGTCTATCTAACAATAGATTCCGTATTTCTGCATCCATCTCATACAGTTCTTCTCCCACCTCCTCGCACAAACCCGACAGCAAAAAGTCATTCACCGCAACCCAAGGAATATCTAATACTTCTCCTCTGGTATCAAAACGAAAATTTGCCCACAGACATTGCAATAAATCGGGAGTTAATGCCAAAGGAAAAGCCGCATGATAGGCAAAGAAAAGATGAGTTTTGCCAAAACGCCGCTCAAAGATTTGAATTCGTTTCTCGATGGGTTTATGATGAGTATCGAGTTTCATCGGCTTGCAAAAATAAAATAGATAGATAGGTTAATATAGAATCAGAGAATTTTGAGGATACTGGACAATGCTACTGAAAGACTCAATTTTAGCAAATGTGGAACAACTGCCGATCGCATTGCAAGAAGAAGTGCTACATTATTCAGAATATTTGCTGAGTCGCCACCGTAAGGAAAAGTTGCCAGTCGGACAAAAAAAACGAGGAGGTTTAGGGCTTCTCAAAGGTAAAATCTGGATGGCAGATGATTTTGACGCGCCCTTGGAAGAGATGAAAGAGTATATGTAACCCGATACTAACAACATGACACAATTACTGCTAGATACTCATATTTTCATCTGGTACTTAACAGACGATCCTAAACTCGGTTCCGCACTTTCAAATCATTTGGAGAATCCAGAAAATGAGCTTTTTATTAGCATTGCCAGTCTTTGGGAGATTGCAATAAAAATTAATGTTGGCAAACTAAATTTAGGATGTCCTTTTGCGGAACTTTTCTGGTTTAGCGATCGCGTTGGCATTACGCTATTATCGGTAACTCAATCGGATTTAGAGTCTTATCTCAGTTTGCCCCTTCATCATCGCGATCCTTTCGATCGCATGATTATCACTCAAGCAATCAATCGATCGCTAACAGTCGTCAGTCGAGATACAATGTTTGCTGCTTATTCCGTAAATCGGTTGTGGGAATAAAGGAATTTCCCTTGCTGTTACCGCGATCGTCCTCGCAACGCATCGATCGCACTTTGAAACCCCAGACGATCGAACTCAAACATCGGTACAATTTGGGCAATTTCCTCGGCTGTCGTCCCCAACCAGCGATCGCGAGGCATAGGATTCAACCAAACCAGATAACGCACCTGTTGCTTTAATTCTCGTAAAAAAGTTGCCGTAAGCTGCACTCGTTTTTCATTATACCCGCCCCTCGCCGCCCCGCCATCACTGACGATCAGCGCTACCGTCCATTGAGAACAGTTTTTAAAAACCGATGCGATCGCTTCAAAATCTTGATGATAGGGGTCGCGATAAAGATATTTTACCGGACAATTGTGGAAATAATAGGTCTCCAATTTACCCAAACGACCTGCATGTAATGCCGTTTCAACCAGTCGAGTACACAGAGAATCAAATGCAACCATCGAGCCTTCGCGATCGACCAATAATAACAGTTCAACGCGATTCGTGCGACGCGGAATTAAAACCGGCTCTAATAAGAATCCATCGCAACCAATTTGATTCGCTGTTGCGGTAATATCTAACTCAATTTTACGACCTTCTCGCACCGAAGAGCGTAAATAGCGCCAACTTTGTTTCATTTGTCGTTGCGTCAAAGGATAAGAAGTCGTCGAGAAGAAATAATGCTTTTGAGTATTGGTTTTCTCGCGATTAAATGTGCGTTCCATCGTTTGAGCAATTTGAATTTCATCCTCTACTGTTTGAGTCAGTATCTTGGATAAAGTTTCTGAAGTTTGCACCTTTATCAAGGAATCCAGAGGCGAAGAATTTGTTTCTTTATCTTGGCCGAGTTTTTGCACGATCCAACCTACGATCGCCCAACTTCCTCCTAAAATCGACAGCGAAATGAGTCCTAAAATGAGCCAATCTGGACGAACCGTATTATTTGGGTTGTCTTGTTCTATATTGGGGATTTCTCCTTGAGGAATTTCAATGGGGTTTCCGTTTAATTCGCTTGGCTCTACATTTCCCAAGAATCTCGAAATTCTATTTTGTACAGAAGGATTAAATAACAATAATATAATCCCTGCGATCGCCAGTCCGCCTGAAATCCAAGGAAGTAGCGATCGCTTTTTCTTCACCTGCTGAGAATTTCTGCGATCGCCTTTCTTTTCAACCTGCAAAAAGATCGCAGGTGGTGTCACTACTTCATCATTCATCACCTGCTCAAAATGATAAGCAAAAATACCCCTCTCTTCCTCAGATTTAACCCAAATCAGGCAGCAAAGACGAAATAATGCAGCGCGATCGGGAAAACCAAAACCCCGTTGTAATGCTTTTAAAACTAACTCATATTCCCCAATTCCCAAGGGCAAACCTGCCTCTTGCAAGCGCGTAAACAATTCTAATAAGGGTAACGCTTCCACTGAATTCGTCTCAGTTTTCTGTTCGTTTTTTCTTCTCTTATTTCTTATTGTCTTGGCCAACTACTTCTTAACTCAAAAAAGGGTCTACAGGAGCGCACAGATTCCCACTCTGTTAGGATATCATTGTCAAGTCAATAAGTCAAGCAAAAAATGAACGATTTCAGAACATTTTCTTAGGAATTTCACCAATTAAATAAATATTGTCATCTGACTCAATTTAATCCCGCTTAATCTCGTTGTAAATAACGGCGATGTTGCTCCCAACTTTTCAACAATACTTGATGATAAGGTAGCTTTCCCTCCAACTGCGATAAAATGTCGTCAACAGATTTAACTTGGGATTCTCGTGCCAAAACGCGAACCCAATCAATTAACTCGCTGGTACTGACCTTTTTACCGACACTGCGATCCTTCTCCATTTCTTGCCGTAACACCCAAAAACGAGAAACGGCTTGAGTAATTAGTATCTCCGATACATCCTGAAAACGAGCATTAATAATCTCGACCAAGCGATCGCGATCGGGAAACTCTACATAATGAAACAAGCAACGCCGCAAAAACGCATCGGGTAAATCTTTTTCATCATTGCTGGTAATAATCACCAACGGAGAAACCCGATGGCGAATTGTGTCCCCTGTCTCCTCTATTTTAAACTCACCCTGTTCCAACTCCGTCAACAGATCGTTAGGAAAATCAATATCAGCTTTATCGATCTCGTCAATTAAAACGACTGTCTTGACTTCATTGTAAAAAGCTCGCCCGAGTTGTCCCAAACGGACATAAGTTTTCGGATCGGAGATCCGAGAAACATCTTCAGATTTAATTAAATTCGCTGCCACCAATTGAGCATCCCGCAAGCGTCCCACGGTATCGTAAACATATAACCCATCCTGCGCCCGACTGGTCGATTTAACATTCCATGCCTCATAGGGTAAACTTAACTCATAAGCCACCGCCTTTGCCAGCCTTGTTTTACCGCATCCCGGTTCTCCCTTTAACAAAAGCGGACGTTGTAAATAAAGCGCTAAATTAACTGCTTCCACTAATTCCAGACTGGGAAGATAGGGATAAATCAACTGTCCATTTGTATCCCATTCTTTCGCTTTTGGCTGTACCGTTCCTGTATAATTGTATTGAAGATTCAAAGTTTCCACCATCGTTCGACTTCCTCGTACCAATTAAACCCGAAACGAGCGCAAATTTCCACCAGTACATATTCTGGAATACCATCATCGCTATTTTTTAAAATAGCTTTCACAGTCTCATCAAAATCGTGAGTCAATTCAATGGGTAACTCTTTATCTTTTTCCATCATCCATTGAGTTAAAGTCTCATCGGTAAATTGGCTAATTTTTTTAGGTTTAATCGGATTATAAGGGCGATCGGGATCTATATTTTCTGAAAACATGCTATCTAAATTACCAATTTTTCCGTCATAATCGACCAAAAACATTAATAATTTATATTCGCTTGTTTCCGAACTCATTTTTCTCGCTTTCTTTGCCAAAGGAATCCAGAAATCTCGAATTAATCGCCGTAAAGAATCTGTTTTCATATAGTCTACATCATGGAAAATCAACAACACATTTTGAGTTTGCCACCAACGATAGACTCTTTCCGCAATTTCCTCTGGTGAAAAAGATATTCCTCGCAAACCACAGCGCCTGCCTAATTCACGCCATAATGCTTGTACATTTGTGCCTCTTGCTTTCCGACTCAAATTAATTTTAATCACTTTTCCCGTTATGGTTTCAGGAAGATGATTTTCAACTAAACGATTGAGTAACCAGCGCTGTCCGTGGTCAATAGAGCCATGAATTAAAAAAGCTGAAATCGACTGTCTTTTTATAACTTGGAAGAATTTTATTTCCTGTTCTTGATAACCTAATTTAGAAAGAATATCATAGAGTTTTTCGCTATCAATAAATTTCCAAATACGCTCCAATTCTGCGATCGCGATCGCAATCCCTTTTTTATCCCCCTTCCTATGGCTAACAACCCCCAAAACATTCCCTGTTATTTCATCCACCACCGGAGAACCACTATACCCCGATTCTAGGGAATAATCGTCAGTAATTTGTAAATCCCATGCTTGCGTTGCCATCCCCGATCGCTTAAATTGTTGGATTCCGACGCGATCGCCCAAAACCCCTGCAAGAGAGCGAATAATAATCTGATTATTGCTAAACTTTTGAAAACCCGCCGTTTCAAAACAACGCCCTTTTTGCCCAGTGTTTTCTAACGGTAACGCAAATTTTCCCCATAATCCTTCAACTCTTAAAACCGCTAAATCTAAATCCTGTTTTTCGCCCGAGGCGATAACTTTTGCGGGAAGTTCCTTGTTATAATTAATCGCAACAGACTCCTCTCCTCCCACATCTCGCACCACATGAGCGCAAGTGAGAATATAGGACGTGCCACTGTTTTCATGAATCACAAAACCAGTGCCAAATTTTTTGTTATTGGGTTGCGTGCTAACAATTGAAACAATTGAATCTTGAAGATCGCGATCGAGCAACATTATTTTGCCTGTTCTTTTAACGATTTGCTGGTTTTTTGGGTTTCAGAATCATTTTTACTGTTAAATTTGCACCTGCTTTTGATTTGGTAATATAGAGATTGCCCTCGCTTTCAAAACTCAAACCAATTTCGACCTCTACTCCTTCTACCTCCATCTCTGTATTTAACTCTTTCATGGCACTCGCAACGGGTTTACAGGTTTTAACAATGAGTGTTTTAGCACGCTCTAGAGTAGACTGTACTTTATCCACAAAATTCGTCCCTCCCGAAATTTCCTCCGTTTGTTCTCCCGGTATTTCCACCTCCACTAAAATATCATCTTCCTCGAGTTGAATGAGTTTGCTAGCCATTGCGTGTTTCTCGTTAAAAGTAGTTGAACTCTAAAACGATATAAGATTCGATCGCAATTTGACAAGGAAACTAGAATTCCAGACAATCTCTATCTCAAGTAGCCCTTCAGTTTCTATTTCCTGAAGTCAAGTCAAGACATCGCGATCGCATCTTTTAGCAACAAGGGCTATCGGCCATCAAGTATACTGGTTACGACCGGCCATAACTCCCCCGTCCACATCCCAGATTGCACCGGTCACCCAAGCAGCTTTATCAGAGAGTAAAAAGGCGATCGCTTCGGCAACATCTCCAGGAGTCCCGACGCGACCGAGGGGATGAAAGTTGTTAAAGCCCTGTAAAGCAGAATGTACTTGGTCTTTAGCGATAAAGCCCTCATAAATCGGCGTTTCCACGACGGCTGGAGATACGGCATTGACGCGAATATTTTTCTCGGCCAGTTCCATTGCCAAATGTTGGGTTAAGGAGTGCAAACCCGCTTTAGCCATAGAATAAGCTGAGGAAGGAGTCGCTTGCACTGCTTGCTTAGCCCACATGGAACCGACGTTAACTATCGCTCCCTTTTGTCCGTGCTTGACCATTGCTTTAGCGATCGCTTGGGTAATGAAAAATGTGGCTTTATTGAGTTCCATATAGAGATCGTAGTCGGTTTCGGTTTGTTCTAAAAATGATTTAGGTAAGAATACCCCCGCCGCGTTGACCAATAAAGTTGCATCGGTATGATTGCGATCGAGGCGAGAAATTAAGGCTTCTCGGTCTTGGCGATCGCTAATGTTGGCGCGTTCTCCAAAAACTCGACCGTATTGACTCAGTTCGGAAACGGCAGCCTCTAATTTTTCGGCACGGTTGCCAATCAGTACCGCAGAGCCGCCACGTTCTAGGATAAGTTGAGCCGATGCTTTCCCTATCCCGCTACTTCCGCCGACAACAATCAGTTTTTGACCTACAAATTCTTGGGACATGATAAACCTCTCTATTGATTAATAATGGCGATCGATTAAATTCTTTGTTCATTTACCTATTAGTAGGTAGATGAACGGGTAAAAAAATTACCTTAAGGAAAACTTGGCAGCAAGCAAAGGATAAACCAGTTGTTCAAAGGCAGCATTACTATCCTGTGCCGATCGCGCCAGCAATTGTGCGCCTTGTAACAGGGCAATTAGACCTTTGGCTTCTTGCTCGCTGGAAGGAGAGCACTGCCAGATTTTAGCGTCACAGCCCTGCTGAAGCAAGGTCGCCAGCCAAGTCTCTGTTTGTTGGAAAAAGATACGAATTTCATCCTGCACGGATTGAGGCAAAACTGTAAAGTCAGCCGCTAACATGGCACACAGACAAATTTGATTTTGCTGCAAGCCATCTTGGTAGAGCTGGGCAAATTGTCTCAATTGCTGAGGGGGACTTGCGGTGGATTGGGCAATGCGATCGCATTTACGAGCCATGCCTTCTCGGTATTGTTGCACCAGTTTCCTCACTAATTCATCTTTCGAGGGAAAGTGGTAGTGAATGCTGGCTTTGCGAATTCCCACTCTCTCGGCAATGTCGGCGTAACTGAAAGCACTGTAACCTCGGTTTCGCACGATGTCTTGCGCGACATCCAGAATGTTTTGAGCGGTATTTTTTTCCATACCCTTATTATCTACCATCTAGTAGGTAGATGTCAAGAGCATGGGCAAAATTATTTTAGGTTAAATGCGATCGCCCTTTTGGAGGTCAAGGAAGCAGCCTTAAGATTGCGAACGGCGCTTGCTGGCAATAAAACCGAAAGCGATCGCACCCAAACCCAAAATCAGACTCGGTTCGGGAACAGAAAGATCGACTTCTCCTTTCACAGCCACGCCATCATTGCCGCATTCTAAAATAATGTGAGCCATAAAGTCATTCATTCCTGCCGGTAAAACGCCTTCAAGAGAAGATTTTTCAATTTCAAAGCCAAAGACATCGGATCCCACGGCATTAAAATTCTCGAAATCTAAACCATACTGGCCTTTTAAGGCGGCAAAATCAAGCATAGCAATATCAGCGATTTTCGTTCCCGATTTCATCCCACTTAAAAACGGTGTATTGTGGTTCGCGGGATTTTGGGCGACGGTCTCCCCATAAAAATACTCGTAAGCAGCCTCCTTCGTCGGTAAATCGGTGCCGTAGGTGTTCGGTCGCTCGAAACCAGCGTTATAGTATTGTTTCAGGCTGCCATAATAGCCACTGTGGTTAATATTCGCAAAGTCGTTAATATCGCCGACAATGACATCTTTATATAAGCCCGCGTTTAAATCCGTGTCATTGGGCGCAAATTTAATCCCTAATAGGCTTGATGCCTTAGTCATGCCTTCCCCGGGGAAATTAAGAATTAAATCTCCGTGAGTAAACTTTCTGTTGCTTTCTTCGTCATAATCTAAACCCCCACTCAACGCAAAGATAACTTTATCAGAAGTTTCGGTGAAGGCCAGTCCTTTATATTCATAAGCACTGCCCCCAGAACCATCCTCGAAACTATCAATACCATAGTTCCAAGTAAATCCATTATGCGTGTGGAGTTGTCCTCCCCGTGCGGGAGTGGCGATCGCGCAGGTTATCCCCACTGCTATAAGAGCGATCGCGATCGGTTTGATGACTTGCACGATCTTCATCATTTTTCCCTCCTCCTCGGCCGCGAATTTCAAGAGGCCGGATCTCAAGCAATTTGTTCCTCACATCCTTCGATCTAATTTAATCCTAACATTCGGCAGTTGATTTTTAGCGTAATTTATGGTAAAGAGAATTTTATTTTTGTAAAGATTATTCGCAAAAAAAAGGAAGGGCTAATTTTTAGCCCTTCACTGTATTGACCGTTCATTTCAGACTGTGCGATCGCACTGAATTGAATCGCTAAGGAAAAAACTAAGCCGACTGACGGCGCTTGCGAGCCAAGAAAGCCAATCCAACAGCACTCAAACCCAATAACGCTGAAGGCTCGGGGACGACTTCATCATTATCATCTGGCATATCGAAAGTACCGGCTAAAGCAACACCATCATTCGCGCACTCGAGGAAGACATGAGCCATAAAATCGCTAATTCCTCCCGGGAGAATTCCTTCTAAAGCAGATTTGTCTAAGGAAAAACCAAAGGTGTAATCTTTGTTTCCCGTATAAGTATCAGTTGCGAGGAACGGATCGAACTCTAATCCTTGAGCCGCAAGTTCGGCTTCAGTTAATTGAGTAATACTCGCGACTTTCGTTCCTTCTTCAACAACATTAAGAATGCGCTTATCCGTGCCAAAGTAGTCCGTTACCTCTGCTTTAGAACCCAGATCCGTTCCCATTGCCTTACCTTGAGCATCTCCTTTGTTCAAATAGTTATTGTAGTGATTCATGTCTCTGTAACCCAAATTATCTGTAGTAATGCTTTTGAGGGAGTCTACAGAATAAAGACCATATTCACCACCTTGGTCGTTGGGGGCAAACTTAATGGCTAAGAGGCTCTCCTTATATTCGTCTTTGACATCATAAACGTGATCGGCTCCTGGATTATCATAATCGATCAGGTCGGTAAAATCGGTGGCACTTCCATCAGCTTCAGTGCTGAAGTTAAAGAACATATCCCCCCAGCCTACTTTGCTGCCACCGGCTGAAGAATTATAATGACCATCCAAATCTGTTCCTCCCGTTAAACCAATGAAAATCTTATCCTCCGTTTCCTTAATGGCAAAACCTCGAATATTGTATTTTTCACCCCCAGAACCATCATGGGATGCACCTTGATCGCTAAACGCATCAATGCCGTAATTCCAACCGTTGTGCATTTGTCCCGCGTTTGCTGGGGTCGCGATCGCAAGTCCCAGAGTCGCGATCGCGCCACCAACCAAAGTTGCCATTTTAAAATTTTTCATAACCCTTTGCCTTTCCTTGAGTTGATTGTGTACTGGTTTAGAGAGTGACAAGCACTGTTCTGAAAATGCAACCTGAGAACTTCTCAATTAACTTTAAACAATAAGATTAGGAAAACATCAACCTAACACTTCGTTTAATCCTGCACTCGGAAGTCTTATCCAGACAGCCCTTCAATGACTAATCTATTGCTTCTTCTCAAGAATAACATTAGATTTTGCTGGGTTTCATCAAGATATGATTTAGATCGAACGATTTTCTGTAAAGATTGTGCAAAATTTTAGGGTTGGTAGAAAAACTCCCTGTTTCTGTAGAAAATCATTCTTTTTTTGACCTATCCCACGATCTCTATTTTGTCATCAGACAAATAACCATAATGAAGAACCACCTCAAGCAGTTCTTCATATAACTTAAAGATACTTAATAGTAACCTTTGCATCATTACTTTACGTGGGAAGTGCGATCGCAATTGTGATTTCCCTTGCACTTCAAAAAGGCCAAGCCTATAACGCTCAAACCCAATAAAGTAGAGGGTTCTGGTACAGTTTCTCCTTCCGAAGGAACTTCCTCAGTCGGGATATTGATTCCCCCTTGAATGGCAACTCCATCGCCATATTCCATCGCAACATGAGCAACCAAGTCTGCCAAACCATTCGGCAAAAGTCCTGCAAATAAAGACTTATCGATCGCAATGCCAAAAATATCCTCATCAGCCGCACTAAAATACTCGAAATCTAATCCCAAATTCGTTAAAGCAGCTTCATCCAGCATAGATACATCGCCAATTTTTGTTCCAGACTGAATGCCATTGAACAGTGGCGTATTGTGAAGTGTGGAAGTATTCATATTGACGGAGTTAAAGTAATCGTAAACATCATCGGGGTGATACAGATCCGCACCGAAGGAATTAAGCGCTAAGTTATTGGCAGAATAGTAAGCCTTTAAACTATTCCAACGAGAACCTGCCAACCTTCCAGCCACAACATCTTTGTACAAACCTAAGGCTAAATTCGTATCGCTTTTAGGAGCAAACTTAACTGCAAAGAGCTTATCGCCACCATTAGCAGTATGGAACTTTTCTCCGGAAAAGTTTAAGAATAAGTCTCCGTGAGTTGTATTGTAGATACTACTTTCCTCGTCATAACCGAGATCGGAACTTAATGCGAAAATATATCGATCGTTGGTTTCCGTTAAGGCCATGCCTTTATAATTCAAGGTTCTACGATCGTAACCATCTTTGATGCTATCAATACTATAGTTCCATTCAAGATCGAAGCCCGCTTTTGTGTGAAGTGTTCCTGCATTTGCAGGGGTGGCGATCGCAGTAGTCACTCCCAAGATTGCGATCGCGCCACCGATTATAGTTTTAGATAATCTTTTCAACATGAATCTTTCCCTCTATCTGAAATTTTTGCAAAAATAAACGCGATTTCTTTCCCTTTCATTCACGGTATCACTGTGAATAAAGATTGAGATTAAAGAAGTTGTATAAATGTTTCTCGCTTCTATAAAGTTTGTGTGAAGTTTGCATGCGATCGTATTAGGTTTTTATGGCTTTGGAGCTTGATTATTTTTATTCTGTTGCTAAAAATACTTGTTTTTTCTGTAATTTCCCGGAGAAATAAGATTTACTTTATGAAGATAAAAAAAAATGCGTAAGTGATTCGAGTTGAGTTCGGCAAAAATTATTTTTATTATTCTTTAAAGCGAGCCATTAAATGGAGGAAAACCACAATTTTTTCAGTCTTGAGAAAGATACGCCAAGGGACTGCACCGATAGAATGAGCAACAGGGAAATCCTTGCGAGATACTATTTTGAGTTTGGCGATCCCTTCGTATTTTGAAAAAATGGGTAGGATTGGGATGGTAAAATTAGGAGTTAAACCTCCCAAGATTCACTGAATGACCTCCCTAACCATTCCTTCTCAACTCCAAAATTTTCCCCTCACGGCAGTTGTCGGGCAAGATGCGATCAAGTTGGCGTTATTATTAGCCGCCGTCGATCCCGGACTGGGAGGGGTGGTTATTGCTGGTCGTCGAGGAACGGCTAAATCGGTTATGGCGCGGGCAATTCACGCCCTTCTGCCTCCGATCGAAGTGGTGGAGGGATCTTATTACAATGCCGCCCCCGAGGAAGAAGCGGGAGAAACCGCGATCGTTTCCGCCCCATTCGTACAAATTCCCTTGGGGGTAACAGAAGACCGCTTATTAGGGTCGGTGGATGTGGAAGAGTCGGTGAAGCAAGGAGAGCCTATTTTTCAGCCCGGACTGTTGGCGAAGGCACACCGAGGCGTTCTCTATATTGATGAAATTAACCTCCTCGATGACCAAATTAGCAACCAACTTTTGACGGTTTTAACGGAGGGCAAAAATCGTATCGAACGAGAAGGGATTAGTATCGAACATCCTTGTCAACCGATTTTAATTGCCACTTATAATCCTGAAGAAGGGGCATTGCGGGAACATTTGCGCGATCGCATTGCCATTAGTTTGTCGGCGGATGGGGTTTTGGCGTTAGATAGTCGGGTGGAAGCAGTAGAAAGGGCGATCGCTTATGCGGGTTCTCCTCAAGCATTTATCGCCCAGTACGATGAGGAAATTGAGAATATTAAAACTAATATTTTATTGGCCAGAGAGTATTTAAAAGAGGTTGAATTAACGGACGAACAGATTGCATATTTAGTGCAAGAAGCCGTTCGCGGCGGCGTACAAGGACATCGGGCGGAACTCTTTGCCCTGCGAGTGGCTAAGGCGGCGGCGGCTTTGGAAGGACGGGAAGAAGTGACCCCGGAAGAGCTGCGCCGGGCGGTAGAATTAGTTATCGTGCCGCGATCGTCGTTTATGCCGCCACCAGAAGACGAACAACAAGCACCGCCCCCTCCTCCGCCTCCCCAACAGGAGAATCAAGGGGAAGAGGAAGACGAGGAAGAAAAAGAAGATGAAGAGAAGGAAGACGAAGAACAACAAGAACCCCCACAAATTCCCGAGGAGTTTGTTTTCGATCCGGAAGGGGTAATTCTCGATCCGAGTGTCTTGTACTTCGCACAGATGGCTCAACGACAGGGAAATACGGGGGCGAGGAGTATGATTTTTTCTGACGATCGCGGACGCTATATTAAACCCATGTTACCGAAAGGAAAGGTGACGCGGGTGGCTGTCGATGCGACTTTACGGGCGGCGGCACCCTATCAAAAACTGCGACGGTTGCGCCATCCTAACCGTAAGGTAATTGTTGAACGAGGAGACTTGCGATCGAAGCGGTTGGCACGAAAAGCGGGGGCATTGATCGTGTTTGTGGTGGATGCCTCGGGATCGATGGCGTTAAACCGAATGCAGTCGGCAAAAGGGGCGGTGATGCGTCTGTTAACAGAGGCGTATGAAAATCGAGATCAAGTGTGTTTGATACCTTTTCGAGGAGAAAAGGCAGATGTTTTGTTACCGCCAACGCGATCGATTACTTTAGCGAAAGGACGTTTAGAAAAATTACCTTGTGGTGGTGGATCGCCGTTGGCACACGGGTTATCTCAAGCGGTTCATGTGGGGATGAATGCCAAGATGTCGGGAGATATCGGTCAAGTGGTGATTGTTGCTATTACCGATGGACGAGGGAATATTCCTTTGGCGCGATCGCTGGGAGAAACGCTACCGGAAGGCGAAAAACCGGACATCAAAGGGGAACTTTTAAACATTGCCGGGCGCATTCGCAGTATTGGTTTTAAATTGTTAGTGATTGATACGGAAAGTAAGTTTGTTTCCACAGGGTTTGGGAAAGAATTAGCGAAGAATGCTGGGGGAAAATACTATCAGTTACCCAAGGCGACGGATAGTGCGATCGCAATGATGGCTAAGGGGGCAATTTCCGAGCTAAAGTAGAGATGCAATACATTTGTTTGTCTTTGAGGGAATTTTCCGGATACCGGGGGGTCTCATTTTGGGATTCCCTTTTCAAGTAGGGTCAAATGTAGATATAGCGAGGGTTTGACTCCATTTTTACCCGGCAAGGGGTATCCGGAAACGCTGAATGCTTTATTGAGCAAGGGTTTAGCGCGATTTTTTCTGGAGGGTCTTGCGCGATCGATGGCTGAAATGCTACATTGAGCCTCGGTATACGGAACTGAACCTTGAAAACTAAATACAGCAAAGGTTTCAACACCGGGCAGTTTCAATAAACGTTAATCCCTATGAGGGATTGAAACTCGCGGCCGCGGGGACAATCGCGGGGATACTTCAGTTTCAATAAACGTTAATCCCTATGAGGGATTGAAACCCGATTTCATCCTAGCACAAGGCTTGGATGATTTGCAAGGTTTCAATAAACGTTAATCCCTATGAGGGATTGAAACTTGGAATATCCAATTTTTGAATATTCCTTCTGACCCGTTTCAATAAACGTTAATCCCTATGAGGGATTGAAACCTGTCCTAGATAAAAAGACTCAAAGAGTAGGATTTCAGTTTCAATAAACGTTAATCCCTATGAGGGATTGAAACGCGATCGGTGGCTGATGAAGGGGGGAAAGTTTACCGTTTCAATAAACGTTAATCCCTATGAGGGATTGAAACGAGACAATTCTCAACTTTGCTAAAGAGATCTTTAGGTTTCAATAAACGTTAATCCCTATGAGGGATTGAAACCTGCGAGAAGGAGTTTACCATAACGAAGGTTTGTTTCAAGTTTCAATAAACGTTAATCCCTATGAGGGATTGAAACTTTTTTGACAGTATGCGGCACTTACTAACAGCAAAAAGTTTCAATAAACGTTAATCCCTATGAGGGATTGAAACTGCAGCTTCCCCAACAAAGGGAACACTTCTTGTGAAGTTTCAATAAACGTTAATCCCTATGAGGGATTGAAACTCAGTTACACGAAATTGACGAAAAAAGAAAAGGAAATGTTTCAATAAACGTTAATCCCTATGAGGGATTGAAACCCGATTGCCGCACCGCTATCGATGCCTGTTGCCTCCCAAGTTTCAATAAACGTTAATCCCTATGAGGGATTGAAACATGAGTTCGAGGCTGCTTTTAATATCCCAAATCTCCTCTAGTTTCAATAAACGTTAATCCCTATGAGGGATTGAAACTTGCGATCGCTTTTTTAACGGTGAAATGGACAAGTTTCAATAAACGTTAATCCCTATGAGGGATTGAAACTTTTCTCGGGCAATTGGGCTTAAATTGCCCAAACAAGTTTCAATAAACGTTAATCCCTATGAGGGATTGAAACGTGATTCTGGCTAAAACTTTAGAAGAATCATTGAGTTTCAATAAACGTTAATCCCTATGAGGGATTGAAACTGAGGAATACGAAGTTTATCGAAATCGTCAGAAATTAAGTTTCAATAAACGTTAATCCCTATGAGGGATTGAAACTAATGATACAACTTGCTCGTAAAGTAAATCTTCCTGTTTCAATAAACGTTAATCCCTATGAGGGATTGAAACCTTAAATCTCGATTGAGCAGCTCTAGCTCTCTTACGTTTCAATAAACGTTAATCCCTATGAGGGATTGAAACGATATGAATAAACGAACCGGGGGAAATGGCTAAAGTTTCAATAAACGTTAATCCCTATGAGGGATTGAAACCTATATTGTTGCCACTTTGGAGAGGTGAATCAATAGTTTCAATAAACGTTAATCCCTATGAGGGATTGAAACGAAAACGATCGTCCCTATTAACGAAACCGAAAGTGTTTCAAGTTTCAATAAACGTTAATCCCTATGAGGGATTGAAACAATAATCTGCTAGAAATCTGCTAGAAATCTTGTAGTTTCAATAAACGTTAATCCCTATGAGGGATTGAAACTCGGTGGATTGCGACATCGGGGAAGTGAGAGGAGGTTTCAATAAACGTTAATCCCTATGAGGGATTGAAACAAGGAAGATATGGCGATAAAGAGATCGCCGCCCTGTTTCAATAAACGTTAATCCCTATGAGGGATTGAAACACAGCCCTCTTATCACGCCCTCTTCGACTCCTCGTTTCAATAAACGTTAATCCCTATGAGGGATTGAAACGTGAATGAGGTTGAAGGCGAAATTCTACAAGATGAGTTTCAATAAACGTTAATCCCTATGAGGGATTGAAACTTAAAAGGATCGGGGACTTGGTTTGACGGACAGTTTCAATAAACGTTAATCCCTATGAGGGATTGAAACTTACGGGAACAGCTAAGAACATTCTCGAAGAATGTTTCAATAAACGTTAATCCCTATGAGGGATTGAAACCAACTCAAAAAGGCGATTCACGTAGCCATCGGAGTTTCAAGTTTCAATAAACGTTAATCCCTATGAGGGATTGAAACTTGGAGTCTAAATTAGAGTAAAAAATATTCATAAAGTTTCAATAAACGTTAATCCCTATGAGGGATTGAAACGCAAAGTTCTTCCGCCTTTTGTAATTGCTGCTTGTTTCAATAAACGTTAATCCCTATGAGGGATTGAAACTTTGTCTCCATTTGCCGCCCCCTCAGATACAGTAACGTTTCAATAAACGTTAATCCCTATGAGGGATTGAAACTGCAAAGGATTGCCGATCGCGAAAACTGGGAATCCCGCAAGTTTCAATAAACGTTAATCCCTATAAGGGATTGAAACACAACATCATTGATAGCATCAGATTTATACTCAAGTTTCAATAAACGTTAATCCCTATGAGGGATTGAAACGATCGCTTTATTGAGGACGCGGGACTCGATGATAGGAAAGTTTCAATAAACGTTAATCCCTATGAGGGATTGAAACTGTCGTAAAATGAGTGGGAGGAACTGACCAATTGTTTCAATAAACGTTAATCCCTATGAGGGATTGAAACATCTCAACTGTGATGGATATGGCAAACCCAAGGTTAGTTTCAATAAACATTAATCCCTATGAGGGATTGAAACAAAGTAAATGCTTGATTATGAAGCTCTAATATCTTGTTTCAATAAACATTAATCCCTATGAGGGATTGAAACCCATCTAACGGGACTATTGCAAAATGCTTCGAGTTTCAATAAACATTAATCCCTATGAGGGATTGAAACAAAGCCCTCGACGTGGCATGGAAAAACCCCCGGCGGGTTTCAAGTTTCAATAAACATTAATCCCTATGAGGGATTGAAACCAGTCGAGACAAGCTGCGTCCCCACAACTTACTCCATGTTTCAATAAACATTAATCCCTATGAGGGATTGAAACAGGTCAGATGCCGTCATCATAAATCAACTCATCATGTTTCAATAAACATTAATCCCTATGAGGGAGTATTATTCATTGCTAGAAAAAAGACTCAACAACAAACATAATAAAAATTGGTTAATGGGTTATCATCCCAACCAATTACCTTCACTTGTGGCGACCTATCGTCAATATTTACAGCAGTGGGATAGTAATGTAAAAATTCTGTTAGTTGAACCCGATCCTCTGCACTTTCTAGCCAAGTTTTGTGCTGCAGTCATCGAAAACTATCCTGTTTTTCTCTGCAATCCTGATTGGGGCGATCGCGAATGGGAACAAGTTTTTCAACTGGTGCAACCCAATCTCGTTTGGGGATCTTTAACGGTTTCTAGCGAGCATTTTACCGCATCTGAGGCAGTGAGAGAGATGCCCTCAGAAGCGAGAATCATGATTCCGACGGGAGGAACATCAGGAAAGATAAAATTTGCCATCCACGATTGGCGATCGCTTTCTGCCTCAGTCTATGGATTTCAGCAGTATTTTGACCAACCAGCAATCAATTCTTTTTGTCTTCTCCCCTTATATCATGTTAGTGGCTTGATGCAGTTTTTGCGATCGCTACTCACTGGAGGAAATCTTTTTATTTTCCCCTATCAATCTTTAAAACAAGGAGAGTTAGGAATTGAAAATCCGAGGGATTTCTTTATCTCTCTCGTCCCTACTCAACTACAATTTTTACTCGATTTTAATCCGCAATGGTTGTCTCGTTTTCAAACAGTTTTATTAGGCGGTGCGCCGATATGGAAAAAGTTGCGCGATCGCGCCCGTCACTATAAAATTAAACTAGCCCCAACCTATGGCATGACGGAAACGGCTTCTGGAGTGGTAACGCTGAAACCCGCAGAGTTCTTGAAGGGTAACGAAAGTAGCGGTCGAGTTTTACCCCATGGGACAGTTGAAATATTAGACGATCGCGCAACAAAATTACCTCCAAATCACATCGGTACGGTCTGCATCCAAGCAAAATCAAGTCATTGGGGCTATTATCCCCCCCCAAAAAAGTTTTTAAAAACCGCGATCGCTACGGACGATCTGGGCTATTTCGACGAGGACGGCTATTTATATCTCGTCGGGCGAAAGAGCCAAAAGATAATCACTGGTGGAGAAAATGTCTTTCCCGTGGAGGTAGAAGCGGCAATTTTAGAGACGAATTTAGTGCGAGATGTCTGCGTTGTTGGCATTCAGGATACAACGTGGGGAGAAGCGATCGCCGCCGCTTACGTTCCCAAAAATCCCGCGATCGCAGAAGATGACATTAAGCACCAATTGGCAGGAAAATTGAGCAAATTTAAACAGCCTAAACATTGGCTGGCACTCTCGGAATTACCGAGATGCGATCGCGGTAAACTCAATTATGCCCAAATCAAACAATTATTTCTGCCCCAATCTTAAATTAAACAAATATGGCCTTAATTATTGCTGGAGAACGAAGCGGCTCGGGAAAAACGACGATTACCATGTCTCTACTGGCTTTTTTGGCTCGTCGCGGTGACAAGATTCAATCGTTTAAAGTCGGTCCCGATTACATCGATCCCATGTTTCATACTGCAATAACAGGGCGTGCTTGTCGCAATCTCGATCCGATTTTAACGTCTGAAGATTATGTCCGATCTTGTTTTTCTAAGCATGGACAAGGGGTAGATTATGTCGCGATCGAAGGAGTAATGGGCTTATTTGATGGCATTAAAAAACAAGAAGCCGATATTAACGATTATGCCAGTACCGCCCATATTGCTCGTATTTTAAATATTCCCGTTGTTTTAGTCATTGACTGTAGTAGTTTATCCGGTTCCATCGCCGCGATCGCTCACGGTTATCGTTCCTTCGATCCTCGCGTCAAAATTGCCGGAGTTATCCTCAATCGTATCGGTAGCGATCGCCATCTGGAACTGCTACGAGAAGCCCTAGAACCCCTCAAATTACCTATTTTAGGAGTATTATATCGTCACGCCGAGATTGCCATTCCTGCAAGGCATTTGGGTTTAGTTCCCACGGACGAACTCAACAACTTACAGGGATTGTGCGATCGCCTCTCCGAACTCGCTCAAAGTTGTTTCAATTGGGAACAATTACTCCCTCTCCTCTCTCCCGAATCGCCTAAATCTTCCGAATCTTCTGAATCGCCTGAATCTCCTCTAGCTTTGAAAAAAATAGCGATCGCCCGCGATCGCGCCTTCAGTTTCTATTATCAAGATAATCTAGATATATTATCTTCCCTCGGGGTCGAATTAATCCCTTGGAGTCCCCTCGAAGATGAAGCATTACCCGACAATATTCAAGGACTTTATTTCGGGGGCGGATTTCCGGAAATGTTTGCCCGAGAATTAGCCGAAAATAAAGCAGCACGTCACGCTGTTTTCCAAGCCATTAAAAGCAGAATGCCAACTTATGCCGAATGTGGAGGATTGATGTATTTATGCGAAAATTTAATTGATTTTGCGGGAGACAGTTGGGAGATGACAGGTATTTTACCAACGACAACTGTAATGAGAAAACGCTTAAATTTGGGTTATCGAAAAGCGATCGCATTACAAGACAGTCCCGTTCTGAAAAAAGACGAAATAATCTGGGGACATGAGTTTCATCGTTCTTCTTTAACCCACGAACCCAAACAACCTTTATTTTCCTTGCAGGGATATCGCCGCCCGAGTAAAATAGAAGGATGGCAATGCGATCGGCTTCATGCTTCTTATCTTCATCTTCACTGGGGAAACCAACAGCAATTACCCCAAAGATTTGTAGGTTGGGTTAAATGATAGTGAAACCCAACCAAAAACTAAAATCGGGTTTTGTCCCTACAGCTAAAGCCACGCTTCGCGAACAAACCAATCTATAAAACTCAATAACGTTTCATTGCCCGTTGCATATCCCGTTTATCTTGACGTTGTTTAAGCGTTTCGCGTTTATCGTGCAGTTTTTTCCCGCGTCCTAATCCGAGAACAACCTTAACCCAACTGCCTTTAAAATACATTTTTAACGGGACGAGAGTTAACCCTTGCCGTTCTAGTTTACCAATTAGCTTGTTAATTTCCTTGCGTTTGAGTAATAACTTGCGCGTGCGTCGGGGATCGTGGTTAAAGTATTGACTACTGGCTTGATAGGGAGAAATATGGACGTTAATTAATATCGCTTCACCATTGCGAATGAGTCCGTAACCATCCCGTAAATTGATTCTTCCCGCACGAATAGACTTGACTTCCGTACCCACCAATTCAATTCCCGCTTCGTAGGTTTCGAGAATTTCATAAAGATAGCGTGCCTGACGATTATCGGCAATAATTTTAATACCGTTGCTTTTCTCGCCCATATTATCCTTAAACTCTTCTAACTTGAGACTATTTTATTGCATTTGCTATTATAACATTTTCTATGGATTTTTTCAAAGGTTATCTTGCTGCTCTGTGCGATCGCAATTTTGTCCCAACTGGATTAAAAGTCGCTGCGATCGTCGGGTCTCTCCTGTTTGCCATTAACCACGGATCCGCACTAATCAATCAAAAAATGACGCGAGAACGCTGGCGATCGGCTCTATTAACCTATCTCGTTCCCTATGCCGTTAATATTCACGGTCAATTTGTCAGCCAACAGAAAAAGAAAAAATCTAAGTATTAGTTTCGAGAAACTTCTTAATTTTTGTTTTCACACCAATCAGTCTTTTTCGCCCTTCTAGATTGGTTACACTAATGGTTGCATTGTGAAAATATCCTTCAGCAAGAGTAGAGAGAACCTCTAAATTAAACGGACTGGCATCATCAATATTTAAACTAATTTTCGGCTTCTTTCCTTTTAATTTTAGAGTCAATTGACCTCGTAATTCTGCATCGAGAACGCGTTCTAAATAGTCATCAGATAGTTGGGGTTGCAAGCGAAGATAGCGATCGCTATCCTTATCATTTTGCAAAACAACTTGTCTGGCGATATATTCATCAATATCCAAAGGCGCATCCATCAAAACATCAAGAATTCTTGCTGCCCATTGTGTCATTCCCCAGTGTTTGGCTTCCTTGTAAGGATAACCATTGATTGCCTCTCCCGTCCCAATAGAAAGAACGCGAATTTCTTCTAATTTATGCCCCAAAACAATAGCCTCTGCAATCGCACAAGCCGCAGGATTATTGACACCAACTCCACCATCAATCATCGAAAAAATTTGACCGCGATGCTCGAGAGAATAAGCTGGAAAAAATGTGGGTGCAGAAGCCGAACAAACACAAGCCTCCCAAATCGGAACTCGGGAGTACCATTTTTTAGTTTTCCAAGTTTTAAAGAAAATAGGTTGGCGATCGGCAGTATCGTAAGTGGGAATTAATAGATAAGGACTGCGGCGATCGCTGTGAATTTCAGCTAAAGTTTGATTGCCTAATTCCTCTTGTAAAACTCTTTTTAGTCCTCTATGAGAAAATTTAGGTGCAGATACGCCATGTTGTACGAGTAACGGCAATCTTTGCGGCACAAAATAGCCTTGGTTTCCCCAATAAGGAAAAATATCGCGACCTCTTTCTCGATAAAGCTGCACTAATTCTTCTCCAGTTTTCCCGATCGCAACGCCTGCGGCTAATATCGATCCAGTGGAAGTTCCCGCGACAAAATGAAAGTATTCTTGTAGAGTTTGACCCGTGAAAATATGAATTTCCCGTTCGATGAGAGAAAGCAATTTTGCTGAGAGCATTCCTCGCATTCCTCCTCCATCAAGACTCAAAATTCTGTAAACCATCTTTTCAGTTATCAGTTATCAGTTATCAGTTATCAGTTATCAGTAGGGACGTTGCATGCAACGTCCGTACACCAGTTATCAATTATTAACTCCTATCCTTCATCCATGAGTTCGTGAAAGCGATCGCGTCCGGCATCATAATCTTTACTGGCATAGCCTAATACGGTGCGGATAATCCATTTTTGCGGTTTTCCGGCTTTGATGAGTTGCGCGATCGCATCTCGTAAAAGCTCGTCTTCGTCTACAAATTCTTGTAAAAACCAGTCTCGCATTTGATTAAATGCAGTACGATTATTCGCCTTATCTCCTTCGAGATACTTTTCGCCGATAAACTGTTTAAATCCTTTTCCTGCATCATTTCCCAAGTTTTGCGAGTGCGCTTTATAGTCAGCGACACGAGCTTTGCCGATCGATTGTCGATGAAAGAAATTTAAGGTTTTCACATCGACTCCCGGTAGCAAGCGATAGAGAAGATTAGCAACGATCGCATTCAATAAAATATTCCCTAAATATTTAACTTGAGTTACAGGTTCAACGCGATCGCTAATATCTTGCAGGCGACTTTCTAACAGAGGGGAAATAGCGTGTTTGATCAGCCAATTCCTCGCTTGAGGAAAGCCGCGATCGCAGTGAATGGCTCCAATCAGAGCGAGAAAGGCAAACTCAAAAGGATTATTCTTTTTCTGGCGCAATAAGGCACGTTCTTCTTTCAAGGCCAAAAAGGGATAAGATTCCCCCAAACCCAATTGAAACCATGTTTTCGTCAGTTGTTCGCTACCGATGAGCTTTTGCTGTAAGCCTTTATAATTAGCGACAGGAAGATAGGGACAGTTGTAATAAAGATAATGAGTTAGGGTCATTTTATAGACCGCTTCTCCTAACCATCTCAATCGTTGATTATGGGCATCGGGATCGCCAAATTCTTTGGCATAAGAAGGATGGCTTAAAGCCAAAAATAATAGATCGGGATGTTTGAAGTTAAATTCAATTTGCGTTTCGATCGCAGCGTGATTCCAGTCCATCTTGTTTAGATGCTTAGAGGGAGTGACACTAGAATAGCGCATTCTCAGGGCGATCGGGTTGTTTCCTGATTTTTCGACGTTTTTGCAGATGGGAACGAGCTTGAGAAGTTTTTTAAGTAAGGTTTATGATTTTCTTCGCAAAACTACCCTCAATATTTCTCTTTTAAAATACTCTATATTGTCAGTTTTTTGTCTGCAAGAACATTTTCCTCCGCTATGTCATGCGTGAGAGCAATATCCCTCAAGGAGTCATCAAAATTAAGCAAAATGGAGATTTTTTTCTGCCTCAATGTAATGAGCGCTACCTTGAGATTAAATAGACCAACCGAGACAAAATAATGACTCAAGCAGCCACTACCAATTCTGGTGAATTTTTCAATTTTGAATTCTCTCCTCCTTATCCCACTCAAGACAGCGAGCTTCTCAAAGCCCTATCATTTATCCCCAGCTTGCAAGAAGTTTTAATGTTGCGTCAGGTTCATGCCCTCGAACATGCAACAGTTTGGGTTTTAAGCGAAATGACCAATATTTCTGCGAACTCCAATCAAAAAGATGATAATACTTTAGGGGGATTGTCCACAGAAAAAGGGTTTTATTTATACGGTACCGTCGATCTCTCCCATTTGCGCCAAGCCGTTCGACGCGCTCTCGATCGCCTGCAAGGAGGAGAATGGGAACTCGCCGTTCATCCACGCTGCGGAACGAATGTCTCCGTATCTTTACTTCTCGCGATCGGATTGGCAACGACATCCTCTTTCTTTTTACCACGCAATCCCCTCGCGCAAATGTTAGGATTGGGACTGGCAACTGTTGCCACAACTCAACTTGCCCCGGATCTCGGCGAAATGGCACAAAAATATATCACCACTTCAATCCCTTTTAATTTGGTTGTCGAAGAGATTGTCCCGACCTCGGATTTCTGGGGACGTTCCGCTCATTTTGTTCGAGTGTGCTGGCAAGATTAATTGTGTTAGCTCTCGCCTTGCTTAATAAAACTTAAACACGAAAGCGGGTAGAGGCTTCCCGTTCAATAGTAGGCTGTAAGCTATAGAATCAAAGGAGAATAATTTATGGTTAAACGCAACGACAAAGTAAGAATTCTTCGTAAAGAATCTTACTGGTATCAAGATGTGGGTAAGGTTGCCAGTGTTGACAAAAGTGGTATTATCTATCCCGTCATCGTTCGTTTTGATAAAGTTAACTACTCGGGTGTAGCCACTAACAATTTTGCCGAAAGCGAACTCGAAGTAATTGGGTAAGCGTTGGCCAAATTATTGCTGTGTTGTTGCCCGATTGGGTGTTAATAAGACTAATTGTGCCGGAATTACCAGAAGTCGAAACGGTACGTCGAGGGTTAAATCGCCTGACCCTCGATCGCGAGATACAGGGTGGGGAAGTATTGCTCGAGAGAAGCATTGCCTCCCCTGTTTCTGTGCAAGAATTTCTCACGGGTTTACAAGGAGTCTCGATCGCTTCTTGGCAGCGACGGGGAAAATATTTACTTGCATCCCTGCGAAAAGCTGAAGGTAAGGGGGGTTGGTTGGGAGTTCATTTACGCATGACAGGACAGTTATTGTGGGGCGATCGCAACGATCCCGTGTCTCCGCATACGCGAGTGCGTTTGTTCTTTCCAGAGGGTAAAGAATTGCGTTTTGTGGATATTCGCACCTTTGGGAAAATGTGGTGGATTCCCCCCGATCGCGATCCCGAAACGATTGTCACGGGATTACACAAGTTAGGACCCGAACCCCTAACGAAGGCTTTTTCTCTGACTTATTTACAAAATACTCTAGCCAAAACAAAACGACCCATTAAGGCCGTTCTTCTCGATCAACAAGCGATCGCGGGATTGGGTAATATTTATGCTGATGAAGCACTCTTCAAAAGCGGCATTCGTCCCGATACGATCGCTGCCCATTTAGACAAACAACGAGTGGAGGATCTCCATCAAGCAATTGGAGAAGTATTGTCAACCGCGATCGCAAAAGGCGGTACTACCTTCAGTAATTTTCTCAGTCTCCTCGGCGTTCCGGGAAATTACGGAGATACTGCCCTCGTCTACGGACGCAAAGGACAACCCTGCCGGCATTGCGATTGTGCGATCGAGCGCATCAAAATAGTTGGGCGTTCTTCTCACTTTTGTCCTAGATGCCAGCAGTGAAATTGCCGATAGTCAAGTTGTCTGTCGTGAAATATTGCGATCGAATTCCTGCAAGAGCGAATTTAAGAGCATCAGAATAAACAACCCTTGACTCGGTTTGTTTATTCGTTGGTCATTTCCTTAACAATCCATAGCGGCCAAAAGAGCGGAATTTCTAACTTTTGTAAATTCGAGAGAGATTTTCCTTCGCGATTTTTTTCAGCCCGTAAAGCCAAATAGCACACCGACCCCGAAAATAAATATGCCATTGCAGAGGAAGTTAAAAATAAAGCGGCTAACATAGCAATGCACTCCTTATTACTAGAAATGATGGAGAAAATGATGGAAGCAGTAAAGATAAAGCGTTGAGTTCTATAGTATAGCGATTGACCTGCTATAAATCTTCAGCTTCCGCATTTTTACTGATTCTTCTACAAACGTCAACTCAGCCCGAGAGAGTTGAAATTCACCCTTAATTTAAAAATATCCCACGCTTGGGACGATTTGTTCGGGTAAATTGCTGAATATGTTTAACTTTTTTTCGGCCAGATGACCTTAATCCCTGCATCGAAAATAAATTATCAGAATTGATACAATTAGGTTATCGAACTGATAAGCAATTTTTATTGGAGTCGTCCTCTAAAAGGAAGAGAAACTCTTGGACGAGAAAAAGACTAAAATAAAAAATAGATTTGCCAATATTAAATTTTATTTTGTTCATGCCTCTACACCGAATCATTATTCTTATTGTTGGGATTAGTCTAATTCTCGGCTTAATGTTATGGCTGGTGGATTCAATCTATCGACTTTATTTGCAAATTTCTTTTACGGCTCCTCTTTTAGCTAATCTTGTTCTCTTATTGTTAGTCATTTTGTTAGGATTGCTTATTGCTGCCTTTGTTTACTATTTTAACTTATTTACTCTCAAAAACTCTCGACAAAAAAATACGAAAGGGCGCATCTTAGCAAAACTTCCCGAAGAAAAAACAGAAGTTGCTGGCGAAACCTTAAAAGCCGTCCGTCAACAAGTCGAAAAAATCCAAGATCGTATTAGTCGAGAAGCACTATTGAGTCGATCTCGAGAAATTGAAGCCAATTTAAACCGAGGAGAAATTAAAGTCGTCGTGTTTGGGATCGGGTCTGCTGGCAAAACCTCTCTGATTAATAGCTTAATCGGTCAAATGGTGGGAGATGTTGGGGCAGCAATGGGAACGACGCGATCGGGAGAAACTTATTGTCTGAAATTACAAGGTTTAGAACGGACTATTTTGCTCATCGATACCCCCGGAATTTTAGAAATCGGGAGTGAAGGAATGGCAAGAGAAGGAATGGCAAGAAAACTCGCAACAGATGCCGATCTTTTATTATTTGTCGTGAATGGCGATCTGCGACAATCGGAATGCGATCCCTTAAAAATTCTCGCTCAAATTGGCAAGCGGTCTGTTTTGGTCTTCAATAAAATCGATCTCTATACGGAAGAAGAAGTCGAAACGATTCTACAGCAATTACAAGACCGCGTGCAAGATTTCATTGCGGCCTCTGATGTCGTGACGGTTTGTGCGAATCCTCAACCCGTTCAATTAGAAACCGGGCAACTTATGAATCCAGAACCAGAAATCCTCCCTTTAATCAAACGTTTGGCAGCCATTTTACGAGCAGAAGGAGAAGATTTAGTCGCCGATAATATCTTGTTACAATCTCAGCGTTTGGGAGAAGAAACTCGCAGTTTAATCGAACAACAGCAACGCAAACAAGCCGACAAAATCATCGATCGCTTTCAATGGATCGGCGCAGGGGCAGTGGTCGTGACTCCTTTACCCGTTGTCGATTTGTTAGCAACGGCGGCAGTTAATGCTCAAATGGTGGTAGAAATTGGGAAAGTTTATGGTTGCGAATTAAATATGGAACGAGGGCGAGAATTAGCCCTTTCTTTAGCAAAAACCTTGGTTAGCTTGGGGATTGTCAAAGGAGCCGTTAAAATGCTTTCAACGGCATTGCAATTTAATGTCGCGACCTATTTCATCGGTAAAACCATTCAAGGTATTACGGCTGCGTATTTAACTCGCATTGCTGGCAAAAGTTTTGTGGAATATTTTCGACAAAATCTCGACTGGGGAGATGGAGGGATTACAGAAGTGGTGCAACAACAATTTAAGTTAGTACAAAAAGAAGAATTCATCAAAGTCTTTGTCAAAGATGCGATCGCCAAAGTCGTGCAGCCGTTACAAAAGACTTTTACGATAGAAACGCCAGAAACTGAGACTCCAGAACCCGAAACCAGTCGCGATCGCATTCCCAAAGCGGCGATCTCCCCCAATAGAAGATCGACAGAGATCGTCACAGAGATTATCGAAGTTGAGTTACCCGAACAAGCCTTAACAGCGATCGATGATTGGGACAGTCCACGCCCTTCCCAATCTGATGATTGGTAGCTAAATATTTTAGCGTCTTTTGGGTATAAAGCCTAGCTTAGTCTTATTTCTTAATATTTAAATAAAGATATTCAAACTATTGAAGAAAACAGTAAAACTTGCTACGATAGTAACAACGAAAGAAATAATAAATCATCAAAGAAAAGTAAGGGGAGGCGTGACATGAAAAATTTAAGAATTGTTGCTCCCATAGCCGTTGCGATCGCTCTATTCGTCGGCATACCAGCACAAGCAGAAAATCCCGGTCACGTCGATCGGCTATTATCTACAGGTCAATGTCGCGGATGTGACTTATCAGGAGCAAATCTCTCAGAAGAACACTTAATTGGAGCCGATCTGAGGGAAGCCAATTTACAAGGGGCTAAGTTAGTCAGAACCAATTTAGAAGGTGCAGATCTAACAGGAGCCAATCTTACCGATGCCAATTTAACCGAAGCAATGCTCTCTGATTCTATCTTGGATAAGACCATTCTCAATCGCGTTAATTTGACGAATGCCAGGCTCTATAACATTACGGCAGCCGGAGCCGAAATGAACGATCTCATTTTAACGGGAGCCGAAATTTTAGATACCACTCCGGGGATTGGTGGCGATCGCGAACAATTTGATGAAAATTCGATAGAAATGGATGCAAACTAATAACAAACTCTGCATCTTTAGCATTACAATTGCAAGATAGAGGCGTTTTCCATAGCGCCTCTTTTCAATGAACAATTATCAATGAACAATGAACAATAAAATAATAAACAATAACCTATGTTTAAAGTCCTTCATGTTATTCCCTCTGTGTCATCGATGCGAGGGGGACCGACTCAAGTTGTCTTAAATTTAGTGAAAGCATTGCGCGATCGCGATGTGGATGCAGAAATTGTCACCACAAATGATGATGGTGTGGGCGTTTTAGATGTTCCTTGCGATCGCTGCATTGAATATGAAGGAGTTCCCATTTGGTTTTTTCCTCGTTTTTCTTCTGTAAATAATACAGTTTCTTTGGGTAACGATCGCGGATTTCTCTTTTCTTGGCCGTTGACGCGCTGGATGTGGCAAAATTTGGGGCATTATAATGTTTTAGATCATCATTATTTATTCTCTTATAGTTCGACTTGTGCGGGGGCGATCGCGAGATGGCAAAATATTCCCTATACTGTCCGGACAATGGGGCAGTTATCTCCTTGGGCTTTAGCGCAAAGTCGCCGTAAAAAACAAATTTATTCTGCACTTATCGAAAGGCAAAATCTCAATCAAGCGGCCTTCATTCACTGTACTTCCCAAGGAGAAGCCGAAGATGTGAATAATTTTGGCGTGACTGCACCCAAAGCAATATTACCGTTGGGCGTGCGATCGGGAGCAAAGATTGATAATGCTGGTTTAAAACTTCGTCAAGTTTATAATATTCCTTCAGAAAGTGCGATCGTTCTCTTTCTTTCTCGCATTCATTATAAAAAACGTCCTGAATTATTACTCGAAGCACTTCATTCTCTCAAATCTAAACATAATTTTCATCTCATTTTCGCAGGGACAGGGGATAAGGATTACCTGAAAACAATTGCAAATTTAGTTGAGTCTTTTCATTTAAGCCAAAATGTTACCTTTGCTGGGTTTGTAACAGCAGAAAGCAAGGAGTTAGTTTTACAAGGTTCGGATTTCTTTATTTTGCCCTCCTTTGCCGAAAATTTCGCCATTGCAGTCGCAGAAGCAATGGCCGCAGGATTACCCGTTATTGTCACCCCGCAAGTGCAAATTGCCCCAGAAATTCGCGCTGCAAATGCCGGATTAGTGGTAGAAGGGAAAGTGAAGTCAGTTGCAGAAGCGATCGCGACTCTCCTCACTTCTCCTCAATTGCGCCAAGAATTCGGTCAGAATGGCAGAAAATTGGTCGAGACTCGCTATTCTTGGGATGCGATCGCGGGAGAACTTATCTCAGTTTATCAAAAAGCGATCGACAGTAAACAGTAAACAGTTATCAGTTATCGATGAAAAACTCACCCTCTACCTCTTCTGAGAGAGGAGAAACACAGGAAAACAACCCACGACCAACAACCAATAACCAACAACTTTGCTTGCATATCGGTTGCGGTTTGATTATTGCTGAAGATTGGCTCAATTTTGATGCTTCTCCGTCTTTAAGATTAGTAAAAATTCCTATTATTGGGCGTTTTTTAATTTCTATTCTCAATCTGCCTGAATGGTCTGAGAATGCACAATATGGCAATATTGTCAAAGGATTAAATATTGCGTCAAATAGTTGCGATTTGGTTTATGCTTCCCATGTTCTCGAACATCTTAGTATTATAGATTTTCATATTGCAATGGATCGCATTTATTCTTATTTAAAGCCTGAAGGTATATTTCGAGCAGTGGTTCCCAATTTAGAAGATTTAATTAATATTTATATTCAAGAAAGAAAAGAAGAGCAATTTGCTTCCCAAGCGTCTGTTAATTTTATGACCAATTCACTCATCGGACATTTGGGGACAAGGAGAGTGTTGCGCGATCGCTTGCGAGAAATGTTTTCTAATAATCGCCATCAGTGGATGTGGGATGAATCTTCTCTTACCAATGCCTTTCTCGAACATGGATTTCAAGAGGTTTGCTGCTGTCAGTATCAAGAATGGAGAAGCGATCGCTTTTCGCAAGTGGAACATCCCGAAAGTTTTGAAAATGCGATTTGCATTGAAGGCATTAAACGATAACTTATATGGAACAAACTCTCCTTGCAACCCTCAAACAGCTTTTCTCAGACAAGAAAGTAATCCTCTCAAACCTAGCGTGAAAAGCGATCGCAAAATTCCCTCTCTGTGAGAAATCGCTAAACTCCCCTATGTTGTCAGGTTAATGCGATCGCCTTATCTTATAAATGCTCCTTGATTGAAAGAAAAAAGAGGAAGACTTATTTGTCTTTCACCCTTTATTCTTTGTTTAATTGGCTTTAACCTTTTCGGTCGTTTTATTTAAGAAACTACTAAACACTTGTACGATTTGATAAACGCCTTCCGTACCACCAGAAATTAATGCACCGGTTAAAAAGACATCCATAATATTAAAACCCAAGGCTTGATATTGTGACATTTCTTTCAGTTGAGCGGGATCGATTAAGCTACCTAAGATACGAATGCCGACAACACTGACAAAAACTCCCGAAAGGAGAGTAATCCACAAGGCCAGTTTTCTCGTTACCGTTTTAAACTCTTTAATTTTAATATCAATTTCTTTTCGCTCTAAAATCCACTGTTTGCGCTGTTCTGGGGTTTCATCTTCGACTTCGAGTTCGGCATCTAATCGCTCGATTTCGGCTTTGAGTTTTTCTTGTGCTGGATCTCGCCAAGTAGACATAATAACTTCGACGGCACTATGTTGTAGTGCGGCAACAAAACCAATGATAGTTAATAACTGAAAAATATCATTCGGTCCAAAATCACCAACACTAATAACATCGGGAGAAACTGCTGTTAATGCTAACAATCCGATCAATAAGATCGTGCCAATTATTTGAATCATTGTGTTAAACTCCTGAAGATTCCTAATTTGAGTGAATTAGCTTGCAGTTTAAAGGGGATTTTTCCATTGGTCAAGAGATTGAGAAGAAAAGGCAATAATATAAAGATTGAGTAAAGATTTGATACCCAATCTTTAAGGATTTTTGGTATTTTTGCAATGAGAGAATTAAACTAGAGAATTAAATTTGCGTGATATTGACTTCAATAATTAAGTCATTGAAGTCATTATCGCCCCCATTCACGAAATCTTCAAAACCAAAGGTATTATTAGCCAAGAGGCGAATGTGATCGACTCCATCGGGATTTGCCCCGATGAAAGGGAAGTAAGCAATAATATCGCTGTTGATATTATTAGCGTCATTTTCAAGTAAGAATTGACCCGGTGTTCCATTTACAGTCATAAAGGGCATTAAAAGGGAACCCGCAGAAAATTCATAGGAGAATTCATTAATCCCTTGATTGGCAACAGAGAGTTCGATATCGGTCAAGCGATTATTAATTGCTGCTGCTGCATAACCGTCATCACCTGGCGTTAAACCATTAACAGTCCCATTTTCATCGCTGGCTAAGAAAAAGCCGATAGAATTGCTAAAATTAGCCTCTCGGTAAACTGTAAAACTACTACTGACGAGTCCAGAAATACTCCGTAAATCAAGGAATTCTTTGCCTTGTTTTTGAATGCTGCCTACGCCGAGAGGAGTTCCTTCGCTGGTTTGTTCGAGCAACACAGAAATCCCTTCTGTGAAGTTGACTTGAAAGCGTCCGGTGGTAATTTCTGCAAAGCTGACTTCTTGGGTAAGAATGTCGCCATCAATGGTTTGTAATTCAATCTCAAAACTTTGGTTGCTGTTAATTCCTTCTAAAACATAAGTTTGTCGGCTGGCATTGAATCCGTTGGGACGAAAACGGGCGGGAAGTGCCGTAAAGAGAACGTCGCTGAGGGTTCGATCGCCATTGGTATTGAGGTAAACAATACTAATTTGGGTAATGCGATCGCTGCTATCATTGGAGAGTTGCAGTTTGAGATTCCCTCCACCTTGACTGCCCGTGGTAAATCGTTTGAGACTGGTATCGACGTGCAGGCGATCGAAAAAGGAACCGCCGGAACCGGAATCTGTGACGGGTAACTGATTAACCATGCCACCGATATCAAAGTTATAGATACTATCGCTTAACCCTGTATCGTCGGTTTGAAATGATAATTCTCCGCTATAGTCTCCCACTAAAGAAGCATCGAGTTTTACCGTAAACGTTTCCTCGCTGCTGGCGGCGATCGAGACGGGAAAATCTCCCATGAGACTAAACCCATCGGGTAGCATAAAATCGCTCAAGCTGACCGTATCGCTACTGACATTCTTCAGGGTAAATGCGATCGCAAGCGGTTCATCTTTGTTGGTGCCGCCAAATTGAAAAACTCCCGTATCGTCGGGAATAAATAAACTATCGGCGAAGACCTGTAATTTAACATTGGGATCGAAAACTGTTCCCTCAATGTCAAAATTGTAGGTACTATTCGTTAAATTGGTATCGGTGGTTTGGAAAACCAATTCCCCTTGATAAGTTCCTAACGCCGTCGCGTCTAATTGAATCGTAAAGGTTTCCTGTACGGGATTGTTCGGATCGCTTGTCCCGGCAATGGTACTCGGAAAACTCCCCACCAAACTAAAACCGTCGGGTAAAATTGGATTTTCCAATGTGATGGCCTCAGTGTTGGGATTGCTGAGGGTAAAGGTAATCTGAACGGTACTATCTTTATTCGTCGTGCCAAAATCAACATTGCCCGAGTCGTCAGCAATTAAATTGCTATTGGCATCCAAAACTTGCAGGATGAGAGGCTGGGTGACTGTTCCCGTGAGGGCGAAATTGTAGGGGTTTTGGGTTGAGTCATTGGTTTGGAAAGAAAGTTCCCCAGCAAAGGTCCCGATGCTAGAGGCATCTAATTGAATCGTAAATGTTTGTGTTTGGGGGGCATTGGGATCGCTGGTGGCTGCAACGCTATTGGGGAAACTGTTGACAAGGCTATACCCCGTCGGGAGGGTCAAGTTGCTCAAACTTAGAGGGAGGGTTCCCGTACTGGCGATCGTCAAGGTTTGCTGAAGAACAGTGCCTTGAGCGGTTGCCCCAAAATCGACACTTCCTGTATTGTCGGGAATGAGGATACTGCCAGAATCTCGAACTTCTCCGCTACTTTGAGCGCCGCTTTCGTAAGCACCAATATCGGGAACTCCGATCGCTACGGCTCCGCGTTGATCGGTGGTAAAACTGCTGCTTCCCGCATCAATTGCCGGACTTCCACTCACTAAAGCATGAGTCAAGGGATCTCGCTCTAATAACCCATTGTCGGCTAAAGTCGTGTTGAGAATGTCTGTAATGGCAAGGTTCAGATTGCCAACATTCACAATATCGCTGCCTGTTCCGATTGAACCCGTACTACCCGCAGTATCGCCAATTAAGTTATTTTCTGCCCCGGTAATGGCTCCGCTCAGATCGGGGTTAGCGCCAATATTGCCCGCGATAATTGAATTCTTAACAGTAACGGCTCCTCCCGTAGAATCGTTATAAATGCCGCCCCCGCCACTCAGACCGGTATTCTGAGTTAGGGTACTGTTGTTCACTTCCACAATACCGCCATTGCGATTGCGAATGGCTCCTCCTTGGTCGCCTTGATTACCACTGAGGGTACTGCTATTAATGATTAATTTGGCGATCGCTCCCCCAGAGCCATCATTTTCAACAACCCCGCCATCTGCGGTCGTCCCGAGGGATTTATTACTGTTAATCGTGCTACCATTAATCGTGACTTCTCCAGAGAAATTGGCGATCGCTCCTCCTTCATCAAGTGCCTCATTATTGCGAAGGGTGCTATTATTAATTGTGATTTTGCCGCGATCGTTAAAAATTGCGCCACCATCGTCACCACCAATAGTTGCAACCCCGCCAACAATCTCTAGATTGGCATTTCCATTTTCCAGGGTAATATCATTGAGAATTAATTCTCCAATTGTGGTTTTTGTCTGGGAAGTCGTCCCGTCAACATAAATCAGGCGAAATGTTTCCGAAACACTAGAACTTCTGCGAACGATAGAATCATTCCCATTAATCGTCATTTTTGTCAGAATAGCAGGCAAGCCACTCAAGCCGCGATTGAGATTGGGACCATCTGCGGGAGTATTAAATGGGCCGGTATGACCGAGCAAATCATAAGTACCATTCGAGGCAAGATTAATGGTTGAATCCCCTCCTTCATTCGCAGCATTAATCGCGTCAATTAATCCCTGAACATCTCCATCAGCAATATCGATGGCTAAGACTGCCGGATAAGTTGCCATCACCTCGGGTTGAAAGGCTAAAGCGGCCTGCATTTTCCCGGTTTGATAATCCAGCCGCCACGTTCCCCCCCAAGCGGCATTTCCGGTTAAATCTATTGAGGCGGCAATGGGGGTGGTGGTAATTTTACTTAATGCCTTGACAAATTCGCGACCTCGTGCAGTCTTGGCGACTTGACAGCCATAGAGGAGAATTTCGCGATCGCCACCTTTACCCCACTGTTGCAGGACGGGAACATACTGCGCCAAATTATCGAGACTGAGTTTGCTGCTGCCCAGATAGAGACTTCCGGGTGCACCGTGACCTAAAAGATGCAGGCTCGTAAATTCTGGATGCTGCTGTAAATATTCGCCGATTTGCAGGATGCCATCTCGAAGGGGATCGAGTTGAAACACTGTGGCACTCGGCAAAACACCTGTTGCCAAAAGATGGGCATCGGCCAGACTCGGGTCGATAATGACGAGCATTCCCTTTCCTTGGGGGGCGAGGGCTTTTTCTGGGTCGATGCTGGACGCCTGAAGTAAATGATTCATTGGTACTATCTCTTTCCTCTGAAATTCAAATTTAACTTTAAAGTTTGTAATATTATCTGTGTTTAATTCGAGAGCCGATATCAGGATAGCTTGCCGATCGCGCGATCGCATCTGGAAAAAATATTATTTTAAATCATCCCGATTGCCAATTCTCAATTTATCTCACTTCCTTGAGACTTTCGATACTATCGGTAAACAGTTCGGTAAATAAGCTGATCACCTTGCGATTTTCGCGAACTTTGATATTGATGGTGACATCCATCCCAGATTGCAAAGAGATCTGACGATCTTTAGTAAGAAGATATTGGGTATCCAAACTCACTTTTGCTGGGAAACGATGGTATTGATAAATTTCATCAGGGGGAAGGGCATCGGAACCAATAGAAATCACTTCACCTTTCACGTCACCAAATTCACTAAACGGAAAAGAGGTGAAGCGAACATCAGTTTTCATGCCCTCGCGCACGAAACCGATATCTTCGCTGGTAATGAAGATTTCTGCCACAAGATTATCTTCAGGAACAATGGAGAGGAGGGTTTCGCTGGGGTTGGCAACAAAGCCCCGATATGCTTGCAAATCAAAGACTTTTCCGCCGACGGTTGCCGTTACTTCTTGATATTCCAAGGTTTGCTCGAGTTGGAGGATTTTGCCAGCAAGCTCTTTAATTTGCTTATCATTGCTGACAATGATATTGAGAACCGCTTGAATGAGTTGACTGTCAATTTCAGCGATGCGCTTGTTATTTTGCGCCATGGCCTCCCGCACGTCTTTGACAGTGACGGTGGAGGTATTAATCGATTCTTGTTGGGCTTGGGCAATACTTGCTGTTAGGCGTTGCTGTTCTTTGTTAAGCCGGTCGATATTGGCTCGACCTGTATTGATTTGCTTGCGCTGTTCTTCCTCTTCAATGCGGGCATTATCCTGTTCAATGCGGGCATTATCTTGTTCAATGCGGGCATTATCTCGAATTTGTTGGATTTCCGACTGGATTTCGCTCACCCGGAGGCGCTGTTGCTCGTATTGATACCGTGCCATTGCGCCTTGTTTGACAATCGGGGCCATATCTTTAAGAATTCCTTCTTCAATGCTCAGGGCTTCAAGTTTGCTTTGAATCTCATTTTGAGCGCGTTGCTGCGTTTGTCGAGCGCGTTGCTGCATTTGTTGAGTACGCTGCTGCATTTGCCCGAGGAGTTGGCGATCTGTTTTGAACGTTGCTTGTGCGTCGGCGATTTGGACTTGATTTTGTTGTCGTTCTCTGGCTAATTGAACGACTCCTAACTGGGCTGCTGCTTCTCGCGATCGCGATTCGGCGTTGGCCACTTGCAACCTCGCCTTTTGATCGGCAGCTAAATTACTCCCATTGCCACTTAATTGTGCCTGATAAAAGCGATTTTCTGCAATCAGTTCTTCACGGTTGCGAGTGAGGAGAAGAATGCTGGACGGGAGTTTTAATTCAATAATGGCCTTGCGAATGGCATTCGGATCTTTAGTTTCAATGAGACCGCGATAAAGTTTATTTTCTTCCTCGAGGGATTTCTTGAGCGATCGCGAGGTTTCCAATTCAGCCAAAGCAGCAGTCGAGTCAAAAGCCATGAGAACTTGCCCCGGTTCCACCGCATCCCCTTCCTCGACAAAAATTGCCTCTACTACCCCTTCAAGAGGCGCTTGGACTTCTTTAACTGTTGCTTGGGGTTTGAGTTGACCCTGCGCGGGAACGACCTGCTCGATCTCCGCCAGATACGCCCAACCGATGCCAAAGGTCACTACGCCTAAAATCGTCCAAACAATGAAGCGCGACCAAATTGGAGACTGACGCAATACTACGGGTTGTTCAAAGACTGGATAAGCCAGTTGTGTCGGTTCGGCCTTCACCAATTGTCCGCTCTTTTGGGGAACGAGGGCAGATTCTTGGGGTTTGCTTCCCTGTTTGGGTTGCTGATAATCGCTCTTTTTGTCCGCAAAGTTAATGCGCCGTCTTTTCGGTTTGAAGCCGTTGCCGTTCATAGGATCGATGGGGGATGCAATCTTTTTAATTTATACCGCATTGCCCTAGCAATATTCGCTTTCTTCTAGTACCGATAAGGGTAATTATCGGTATTAGAAGGAAGTAAATAGCGCGATCGCCTTGACAGAGAGTCTCTTTTTTTTGTAACAATATTTCGTCAAATCGAGAGCGATCGCTCTCGATTTGACTTGCAATTTAACCAGTGGTTTTACGAGAAATTTTATTCTTCGTCTAACTCCGAGTCCTCATCATCTGTAATTTGTTTCAGATGAATATGTTTGCGTCCGAGAGAAATTTCAAACTCATCGCCAGGCTGTAATCCCATTTTTTTCGTATAGGCCGAGCCGATTAAAAGATTGCCATTAGATTGTACGCTAATACGGAAACTCGCAGAACGTCCGCCGCGTCCGCCACCGTTGCTCGCACCATCTAATTCAATCCCCTCTGCATCAATAAGAGCATTGAGGAACTTCATCATATTAACGCGCTCGATGCCATTCTTTGTAACGGTATAGTAACCGCATTCTCTGGCTTTTTCTTCTTTAGGGCGATCTTCAAGAGCTTTGAGTTTATCAAGGAGATCTTGACCGACTAAGGGGTCGGGATTTTTGGTCGTACTCATTAATTTAATGCTCGGTGTTGGTTGTTCTTCGTCTTGGTTCTTCTTATTGTCCGATAACAGAGGTGTAAAGACAATAGTTTTAACTTTTAACTTTCATCACTTTACCATATCCAACTATATTTTTTGTCTTGAAGTCAACCAGAGTTTAAACTTATTAAAGAGGATTGGAAGCAAACATGAGAAAATCGTAACATTTTGTACCTGCAAGCCTTCCTTGCTCATAACAGCCTCTAAGTTTATCGAACAAACTAACTGATGAAACTGACAACTCGCGGGCATTACAGCGTCAAGGCTTTATTGGATTTGAGTTTACAACCCAAGAATAAACCGGCTTCGGTTTGCACGATCGCACAACGTCAAGATATTCCGGCTCCCTATTTAGAAAAACTCCTGATTGAATTGCGTCGAGCAGGTTTAGTCCAATCAATACGAGGTTCTCGAGGAGGCTATCAACTTGCTCGCCATCCGTCACAAATTTTTCTAGGACAAATTTTCGCGGCAGTAGGAGAAGAAGTCGCGCCTTTACCCAAACATATTCCCGATGCCGATCGCGCAGAAGATTGGGTCGCATTGAGTTTATGGAAGCGCTTGGACGAACAACTCAAAGAGTCGCTTTATCGCATCACTCTTGCCGATCTTTACTACGATGCTCGCAGTTGGCAAGCCACGCGCGGAGAAGAAGCTAGTTTTGTTGTCTAAAATAGGAATATATCTTCACTTGCAAGAAAAAACTTGACTTTAAAGACGTAAAGACCTCGTGAGAAAGCATTAATAATCTGCTGGCTCTTTGTCTTGCCTCTCCTACAGACTCAGAAATGCTAAATTGAGCTTAAACTCTTTCTCTACAAAGCATTACAGGAATTATCGAAGGGTTATTAATTTGACAGACATCTCTCGATGCTTGTAAGATCGAAGCCGAATTTGCAGCGTTTTGCATTCCCAGTGTTCTATTTTCCCCTATTTTACGATCGCGGATTTCTCGGCAATCCATTCTCGGTCATGCTGGCAATTTCTGACAAGATTTAATTCAATTAGCGAGATAACTTTTTCGTTGATTTTTACATCATTAGCTTGTTCCTTACCTGTTGTTCTCAAAAAAAAGTAATCATCTTTCCGATGAGAAGGCGATCGCATTGTTAGCAAGCCTCCAAAATCATCTGATTTTATCGGTTTTAGGTTCTGGGAATAGTAGAGATCGGCACTCCTTCGAGTCAGAAAGAAATTAGCGATCGCCGAGTCGCAAACAGGAGGCTTCTGCCAATTTAATCGGGTAAGAGAGAGCGCGATCGCCAGAGTGGAAAGATGATTTTATAGGCTGGACCGATAATATTTTCGGCGGGAAGAACCCCCCAAACATGAGAATCAAAACTATTATTGCGATTATCCCCGAGTACCCAATAGGAATGAGGGGGAATCTGTTGAGAAGGAAGTTCGTAGGTAGGAAAATCCGTCAGATAGTTTTCGGATAAGGGTCGATCGTTAACGTATACCAATCCTCTTGTAACTTTCACTGTTTGTCCGGCAGAAGCGATCGCTCGCTTGACGTAAAAAATCTCTTCTTGGGAGTGAACTTTTGAATCGAGGGCGCGGGCATTTTGAGGCGCGACAAACACCACTAAATCTCCCCGTTGCGGTCGATAATGAGCAAATTTACTGACCAAAATACGATCGCCAATTTGTAAGGTAGGCTGCATCGAAGAACTGGGAACGACAAACATTTCGATATAATGCGCCAATCCAAGGGGAAGATAGCGAATAAAAATGCCCCAAATTAAAATTGCGATCGCCATACTCAGAACCAGAAATCTATTCCCCTTGACGTTATGTTTTCGAGGAAAAGCAATATAAGCAACAGCAGCAGCAAAGGCCGCGATCGCACCCGTGACAACCGATAAAATCGGCAGGAAATCATCTGCAAACGAAAAAATAATTGTCAGTCCCAAAAACAGTCCGCCCAAGGCCGCATCTTGCAGGTAAAATTGTCCCAATCCGGGGAGAATGCGGGATAAGAAAACAGCAAACCAAGGATTTTTACGAATTCTCGGTATTTTTTCACGCTTAGGGTTGTTCGAATGGAGATCGAGTCCTGGAAAAAACAGAGAGAGATTAACCCCCAACCACGGATCTTTAACCTTCAACAATGACTGATTCCCTCTTGTCCATGACCCATTCTTCTACATCTTCGGCAAACTTGGGTAATTTTTCTGTTAATACTTTACATCCGGATTCAGTCACTAAAACATCGTCTTCAATGCGAATGCCACGCACGTCTGCGAATTGTGCCAAACGTTCCCAATTGACAATATTTTTGTATTGAGTCTGCGTTCGTGCCTGCTGAAGTAAAGCAGGAACTTGATAAAATCCGGGTTCGATGGTGACAAGCATCTGAGATTGCAGGGGACGATCTAAACGCAAGTATCCCAAACCAAAGCGATCGCTACGTTTTCTCCCCTCTGCATAGCCGGCTAAATCTCCGAAATCTTCCATGTCGTGTACGTCTAAGCCTAACAAATGTCCGATACCGTGAGGAAAAAATAAAGCATGGGCATCGCAAGCGACTAATTCGCAAGGTTGACCTCGTAAAATTCCTAAATCTATCAATCCTTCTGCGATCGTCAAAGCGGCAAGGAGATGAATCTCTCGATACTCTACCTCCGGCGCTATGAGATCGATACATCGCTTTTGTGTCGCCAGAACCAGATCGTAAATATCCCGTTGTGTTGGCGAAAATTTCCCTGTCACGGGAAAGGTACGGGTAATATCCGAAGCCCAACCCGAGGGGGTTTCTGCTCCCACATCGGCTAAGATTAAATCCCCGGGTTGCAAGGGGTGATGATAGCGTTCGTTATGCAGGACTTCTCCGTGTTTGGTGACGATACTGTTATAAGCACAAGTCATATTGCGAGCAATAATGACCTTTTCCATTGCCCCTCGGACTTCTGCTTCCGTTTTTGCTCTCGTTACTGCGGCCATTCCTGCTTTATGCGCTTCTATGCCAACCTCAATCGCTTGTTGCAACTCCGATAAGGCATCGCGATCGTGGGTTAATCTTAAAGAAATAATCGCTTTAATCAGTGCTAAATCTAGATCTTCACTCTCTTGTGGCGGTTGTAGGGGACGATTTAAAATTTTAATTTGTTGTTGATAAGTAACAGCATCTTGAATGGCGATGGTTGCTGCACCTCGAGCGCGATCGCTTAATTCGGTGAAGGGATAAGCGGCATTCGCGCCAATTTGGGCGGCAATTTCGTCGCGATCGCGTTGCTGTCCGTACCAAAGGGTGCTTTCTGCTGAAGGGTTATCCCAATATAATTCTAATTTGCCACCATCCAAATAAATAGCGGCATTTTCTAACGGCAATCCCGCAAAATAAAGGAAATGACTGCTGGCGCGAAAGGGATACAAATTAGCGGGAAAGTTTCGCGATCGCGCACATCCCGACCACAAGATCGCGGGAAAATCGATCTGGCGATCGAGATTTTGGCGGCGTTGGCGCAGGGTAGAAGCAATATCTCGATTGGAACAATACATTCAAATACATTCCTACATCACCATATCTGGGATAAGGTATTGAGATCGAACAAACCGATGCGATCGCGCTTGTCGAATGCGTCGCATCTGAATTCAAGAAATTCACAGGGAATTAGAGGGCAAAACCAGCCAAACTCGCCGAACCCACTAAAAACTGTCCAATCATTCGCCCGATAAAACTTAAAGCGATCAGAGCCAATATGGGAGAAAGATCAAATCCACCTAAAGGGGGAATAAACGAACGGAAAATATTGAGATAGGGATCGGTAATGGGGCCGAGAAAACCAATGATTTGTTGCGCCCACTCCGCAGTCTGAAACCAAGTCAGTAAAATGCGAGCGATCAGCAGGTAAGAATAAATAGTAATGAACGTAGACAGGCTTGTAACCAAGAGGATAATAATAGACGAATCCATGTTGTTAACTCCCTTAAATCGATCGTTTTTTCTATTGTACAAGCTCTCGTTTCGAGATATAGCCGGGAAGTATCGAGAAATCATTCACGATCGCCATTTTCGCCACTCACGGGACTGCTCAATTGTTGCCGCACATCCTCAATGGCTGAATTTAACTGGGCGATCTTGGCCTCTAAACTACGACGGGCAATTTCAATACTGTGTTCGGCACTCTGTTCGATACTTTCAGATCTGGCCGCAGATTGGAGGATATCATCTTCATTGGCTGGCACGCTCTCTGGGTTTAAAGCATTGCGTTTAGAGGTTGCCAGCACTCCCACGATACCGCCGATCGCGCCGCCCACGATCGCGCCGAAAATAAATCCACTCGGAAATCCATCTCTTTGACTCATATTCCCCTAGCTCATCTTTCGTTCTGAGTTGTTCTTTCTTTTAGTTTAACGGTTTAAGTGCCAAAGGCGCGATCGCCAGCATCTCCCAAACCGGGAACGATATATCCTTTTTCGTTTAAAGTTTCGTCAATAATTGCCGTATAAAGATTGAGGTTGGGATAGGTTTGGCTCAATTTTTGCAAGGCGGGATGAGCGGTAACCACGCAAATCACTCGCATCAGTTCTGGGTTTGCCCCTCGTTGGGTCAATTCTTCGAGGGCCGCGAGCATCGACCCTCCGGTCGCGAGCATGGGGTCGAGAAGTAAGATGCGGGTTTGCGGATCGAAGCGATCGGGGAGTTTATTGAGATAACAACTGGCTTCTAAGGTTTCTTCGTCTCTCACCAAACCGAGGTGATAGGTCGTCGCAAGGGGAAGTAACGTTTGCGCCCCATCTAACAAAGCCAGTCCCGCTCGCAAAATGGGAACGATCGCTAAAGGTTGAGTCGGATCGATTAAGGTCGCAGGGGCAGGGGCAAGGGGCGTTTCTATCGTCGTCTCTCGAGTCGGCAACCAATGACGACAGGCCTCATAGGTCAACCACCGTCCCAGTTCGACGATCGCGCTTTTGAAGAGAACTGAGGGGGTATCGCGATCGCGGGCGACTCCCAGCCAATGCTTGATTAAGGGGTGATCGGGAACGTAGACGCGAAATTGCAAGCTCATCGTTATCGGGATTTTTGTCACAAACTCGACCAGTATACTGCAATTGCTCCGCGATCGGAAAATCTTCCCAGTAGTTGAGAAAATTTCTCATTTGCTATTGACATTTATTTTCAATAAGGTTATCTTGAATTCATGGTGTTCTCCTCTTATAGGAATACAACAAAGCGGGACGGGGCATGGATAGCAGCCGAGTCCCGTTTTTCTTCGTTTGGGGGTACACTGGGGATTGCTTTGAAAGAAGAAGGCTATGAATACCCCAGTTAAATCTGTACGAGAGAAAGAACCTGTCACCCATTGGGATGCGATCGTAGTTGGGTCGGGAATTGGTGGTTTAGTGACAGCGACGCAACTGGCGGCAAAAGGCGCAAAAGTGCTGGTTTTGGAGCGCTATCTCATTCCGGGAGGAAGTTCGGGATATTTTGAACGAGAGGGGTATCGCTTTGATGTTGGAGCCTCAATGATCTTTGGGTTTGGGACAGAGGGCACGACAAACCTGTTAACTCGCGCCCTTGATGCAGTGGGAATGAGTTTGGAGACCATTCCCGATTCCTGTCAGATTCACTATCATTTACCGGCGGGTTTGGATTTAAAAGTTCATCGCGATTATGAGAAATATTTGCAAGAACTGGGCAAACATTTTCCCCGAGAAAAAGCAGGAATTCGCAAGTTTTATGATGAGTGCTGGCGAGTCTTTAACTGTTTGAATGTGATGGAATTGTTATCCCTCGAAGAGTTGGGTTATTTAATGCGCGTCTTTTTCCAGCATCCCCTCGCTTGCCTCGGTTTAGTAAAATATTTGCCTCAAAATGTCGGAGATATTGCCCGTCGCTATATTAACGACCCAGTTTTACTCCAGTTTATCGATATGGAATGCTACTGTTGGTCGGTGGTTCCCGCCGATCGCACGCCAATGATTAATGCAGGAATGGTGTTTAGCGATCGCCATTATGGGGGAATTAACTACCCGAAAGGAGGAGTCGGTCAAATTGCCTTGAAATTGGTAGAAGGCTTGGAAAAGGCTGGAGGACGCATTCAGTATAAAGCGCGGGTGACAAAAATAATAATGGAAAACGGGAAAGCGATCGGGGTTAAGTTGGCAAATGGGCAAGAATATCGAGGCAAACGCATTATTTCTAACGCAACCCGTTGGGATACCTTCGAGAAATTATTACCCCCAGAAATGATGCCGAAGAAGGAAAAGAATTGGCAAAAGCGTTATCAGAAATCACCCAGTTTCTTGAGTTTGCATTTGGGAGTGAAAGCAGAAATTTTACCCGAGGGGACAGAATGCCATCACATTCTTTTGGAAGATTGGCAGCGCATGGAAGACCCAGAAGGAACAATTTTTGTCTCTATTCCCACCCTACTCGATCGCGACCTCGCCCCAGAAGGACACCATATTATTCATGCCTTTACACCGAGTTGGATTGACGATTGGCAAGGACTTTCCAGTAAAGAATACGAAGAGAAAAAAGAGGAAGCCTCTTATCGCTTAATTGAACGTTTAGAGGCAATTTTTCCCGGTTTAATTGCCGGTTTGGACTATCAAGAAGTAGGAACCGCACGTACCCATCGGCGCTTTTTAGGACGGGAAGATGGCACCTACGGACCCATTCCTCGACGCAAATTAATGGGGTTATTGGGAATGCCCTTTAATCGGACTTCGATTCCGGGTTTATATTGCGTGGGAGATAGTACATTTCCGGGTCAAGGATTAAATGCAGTGGCGTTTTCCGGGTTTGCTTGTGCTCATCGGGTGGCAGTAGATTTAGGTTTATGATGCAGGAAAGCGATCGCAATTCCTATCGATTAGTAATTTAACATTTTTTCAAAGAACATCCAGATGGATAGACTTACAATATACATTGAACAATCAATCTTTGTCTCCTCCCAATATGACCTACTTAGAAGCAACAGCACAGTTTTATAAAGAAGTTGCCGAAACTCCCGAAACAGGACTTTGTTGCATACAAAGCCCCCCACAACAATTTCCCGGTTTAAATGTCCCCAACATCATGTATGACATGAATTATGGGTGCGGAACAACCGTACAAGCCACCGAACTCGTCGGGCAGCCCAAAGTACTTTATATTGGTGTTGGAGGTGGTTTAGAAGCATTGCAATTTGCTTATTTTTCTCGCCAACCCCAAGCCGTTATTGCGGTCGATCCTGTCGCAGAAATGCGAGAAGCAGCCACGAGAAATCTCCTCATCGCTTCAGAAAAAAATGATTGGTTTGAACCTGAATTTGTCGATATTCGCGTCGGAGATGCCTTTAATTTACCCATTGCTGACAATTCAGTGGATGTAGTCGCGCAAAATTGTTTATTTAACATTTTTTCTCCAGAAGATTTAGCTCGAGCCTTGGGAGAAACTTATCGAGTCTTGAAAAGAGGAGGACGGTTATTAATGAGCGATCCTATTGCGACTGTTCCGATCCCCTTTCATTTGCGAGAAGACGATCGCTTGCGGGCCATGTGCTTATCAGGAGCGCTAACCTATGAAGAATACATCCAGCAATTGGTGGATGCAGGTTTCGGACAAGTTGAAATTCGGACGCGTCGTCCCTATCGTCTCCTCGATCGCCAGACTTACCAATTAGAAGAAGATTTGTTATTAGAAAGTTTAGATTCTGCTGCTTTTAAAATTCCCACTCCTCCCGATGGTGCTTGCATTTTTACAGGGAAAATGGCAATTTATCGAGGCAGCGAAGAAAATTTTAACGACGGTAACGGTCACATTTTACAGCGCGGCGTACCTCTGGGCATCTGTGACAAAACAGCAGCACATTTTACAACTCATTTTAGCGATCGCATTACTCTCACACCTTCGACTTGGCACTACAACGGCGGCGGTTGCTGCTAATATCAATTCACAAAATTAACCTTAAATCAGGGCAATACGCCAATTTTTGCCCTGATTTAAGGATTTAGCGTTTTGGCTCAACCTGAACTCCGATGAAAAAGGTATTTAAAAAGCGATCGCGATCCGGTATCATATACTCTTGGTTATTTAAGCTAGATTTTAGGTATATCTCGTGTTAGCTCAATTTCGTCTTAGTTTCCTATTGGCTGTTCTTTCTTGTCTTCCCTTTGTTCTACCTCAAAATCTTCGCGCTCAATCGATTGTTTCAGCTTCCGATCGCACTAATACGATAGTCACGCAAAATAATGATATTTATACGATTACAGGAGGAACGCGATCGGGGTTTAACCTATTTCACAGTTTCCAAGAATTTGGCTTAACACCTCACGAAATTGCCGATTTTATTACTCATCCTCAAATTAACAATATTTTAGGGCGAGTCGTGGGCGGAAATCCTTCAGTGATTGAAGGACTAATTCGCCTGAGTGGTGGAGATAGTAATTTATATTTAGTCAATGAAGCAGGATGGGTCTTTACTCGCGGGGCAAGATTAGATGTACCGGGAAGTTTTGGCATTTCAACAGCAAATCGGATTGGGTTTGACAATGGCTTTTTTAATGCCTCGGGAACGAATGATTATTCGTCTTTGACAGGCAACCCTACAGGTTTGTTTTTTGATACCCTGCAACCCGGAGTAATTGTGAATGGAGGTGATTTAGCAGTTAAACCGGGAGCAAATATTTATGCGATCGCGGGATCTGTATTCAGTACGGGAACATTTTCTGCACCGGGAGGAAATGTTACCATTGCCGCAATTCCGGGACAAAATCAAGTTAAGATTTCTCAAACCGGAATGCTTTTAAGTATTATTCTTGATGTCGAACCCGTACAAGCTGGAGACCGAGAAATCACGGGCTTAAAACTATCAGATATTCCTCGTTATTTGCTAGGAGAAAGCAAGACTGGATTGATAGAAAATACAGAAGGTACAGTTCACTTGGCCGATCGCAATATGCGTTTACCCGAAACAGCAGGAACGGTCATTATTTCGGGTGCGATCGCTACGGCAACGCGATCGCCAAACTTAACCCCGACCATTGATATTATTGGCAACAACATCGGCTTACTGGCTGCAAATTTAGATGCGTCTGGAGTCAATAACGGTGGCAATATTCGCATTGGGGGAGGCGATCGCGGCTCGAGTTCTCTTTCTATCGCAGAACAAACTTTAATCAGTTCCGATACCATGATTCAAGCCAATGCTTTAACTTCTGGCAACGGGGGACGAGTGATTGTTTGGGCAAACGAAACCACTCGCTTTCATGGAGAAATTGCAGTACAGGGCGGTCAAAATGGAGGCAATGGGGGATTTGTTGAAGTTTCTGGAGCAAATTTTTTAGACTTTCAAGGTCGCGTCGATACTTCTGCTTCTCAAGGAGAATATGGGACATTATTACTCGATCCCACGAATATCGAAATTGTTGCCAGTGGGGGCAACACCAACAATACAACATTGAATTTTAGCGATACACCTCTGGATGCCAAATTAAATGTAAGTTTGATTAACAATGCAACAGCAAATGTAATTTTAGAAGCGACCAATCGTATTACTGTTAGTAGTGCGATCGCCCTATCAACAGAAGGAATCGGATTGCAGGCATCTGCGAATAATGGCATTATCATCAACGCCAACATCACGACAAACAACGGTTTTGTCAAGTTGAATGCCGATGCCGATAATCGTAACGGCGGAGAACTTGCTCTGAATAATGCGGCGATCGCCACGGAAACCGGAGATATTACCCTCATCGGTCGAGGAACAACAGGTTCTGACGGCGGCGGGACAGGAGGAACAGGAATTGCGCTCAATAACAGCAGTTTGACCACCACAAGCGGCAATATTTCCCTCACAGGGGTCGGTGGCGATGGCGGTACGGGAACCCACGGTGCAAATGGTGCAAATGGTGGCGTAAATACTTTGGGAGGTGCTGCAGGAACAGATGGAGGAAGCGGTGGTAATGGAGGAAGCGGAATTTCCCTGACTAATAGCTTAATGAGTTCTACAAATGGTTTAGTAAGTTTGATTGGAACGGGTGGAAATGGTGGCAATGGTGGAATTGGCAGTGGTGGGAGTGGTGGTGGTAGCAATACCGGTGCAACTCTCCCCTTGGGGGGAAATGGTGGAACAGCAGGAGGGAATGGAGGTAGTGGTGTAGGGGGTAGCAATACCGATCCCGGTGGTGGCGGTGCAGGTGGTCGTGTGGGTGGAGGCAATGGTGGCGGGGGTACTGGGAATGGATCGGGGGCAAAAAAACGAGCAGGAGGTGGCGGAGGAGGAGGAGCTTTGGGAGGTGCTGGCGGCTCGGGAAGTTCAGATTCTAGCACTCCTAGTAACGGCAATGTAGGTGGAATAGGTGGTGGTGGTGGTGGTGGCGGTACTTCTAATACAAATGGTGGCGGCGGCGGTGGGGGTAGCGGTTTAGGCGGTGGGGGCGGTGCTTCTGGTGGTGGAAATGGTGGAAGTGGTGGCGGAAATGGCGGAAATGGAGCAACAGGTAACACTGCTGGTGGAACAACTAATAATGATGGGAGTGATGGAGGGACAGGGAACGGTAATGGTGGTTTTGGCACAACTGGCACAAATAACGGACAAAATGGTTCTGCTAATGGACAAGGTGGTAATGGTGCGCCTTTGAGTGGTGGTGATACAGGTGGTGGCGGCGGCGGTGCGGGTGGTAATGGCGGTGACGGGGGAAATGGGGGAGAAGGACTAACTTTGATTAGCGGCCAGATTTTTACCTCTCCGGGGAACTTAACCCTCAATGGGACGGGAGGAAATGGGGGAAGTGGTGGTAATGGCGGCGGTGGCGGTGGCGGCGGTCGCGGTGTTGGCGGTGGCGGTGGCGGTGGTGGCGGTGCTGGTGGAATGGGAGGTACGGGGGGTTTTGGTTGGTCGATCGCAGGGGATTTTCAAATTCTCTCGGGGTTTGCAGAGTCTAGCACTCTCACCCTGATACCCGCAGAGATCGGTATCCTGTCCATTACATTGAGTCAACTAGAAATCGAAGATAGTGCAACGATCGCACCGAGTTGCCTTTCTCCTGTTTCTTGGGAACTTTTCACAAAAGTGCCAAGAATGTTGGCAGCGCAATTACCAGAAAATTGCGCTTCATTCGAGTCTTTCTAAATCAAAGTTGCTGGAGAAAAAGAGCGCATTCACCCAAGACAAAACGATTTCCATTCTCGATTATCCTACAGTCATTGAGAAAGAAATTAATAAGCGCCATTCGTCGTTATTATCGTCAAGCTGCACTTTATCTTCGGGAATATAAAACAGTTTGTGACGAACCGACTTGGCTAAATTATATGAATTTGCTGCGCGATCGCTATGTTTTTTTGCGCTCTCTTTTTAGCCAATCTTTACGAGACGTTAGAAAATTACAAGCTATCGACTCATTATGCTCAAAAGCATTTAGCGCTTTCACGGCAAATTGGCGATCGCAGAGGAGAAGGTGCTGCGTTACATTCTTTGGGAATTGCTTTACTCGAGCAATCCAAATTTTCTAAGGCACTAGATGTATTGCAGACGGCACTAAAGATTTTCCAAGATGTTGAGAGTCAAAGTGAAGAAGCTCAAACTCTTGCGGATTTAGGAGTAATTCACCCGGATGGAATTTCCTCTATTGTTCTAACAAGTCATACTACGAATTGGCACATTGACCACTTGCAATACGGTTGACCTCACGAAAAACGCATTTTGTAAAGTTTCGTAAATCAAAGCGATCGCCTGCATAAAAATTTCGGACATCACCAAAGAAATATTCAGAGGGCATATTCCCGATTAGTTATTCCCATTTGTTGAGTTCAAAAGTATCTATCATGTCCGATCGCGCCCAACAACAGCAATTTTCCGACAGCGAAATCGATCTCCTCGAGTCACCTTTTGGTCTCTTCACCGCAGGAGAGACTGGAAAAGTGAGTTTCGACCTACTCTTTGAGAAAAATCGAGTCGGTGGAGACTTGGGATTATTTCGCTTGCAGGGAATGGAATCCCTAGAAGTTGACTCGGTGGAATTCAAGCGAGAAGCAATCCAACGTGCCAAAAGTCAATCGGTTTTAGGTCGCTCGATTTTTAGCGATCGCACCTCCATCGATGCGACTCCCAAAACGCAAACCGTACAAATGAATCCGGGAGAGACCTTTGCACTGGTCTTTTTTCCCAAAAATAGCAAAGGCGCGATCGCCAATCCGACCCCAGTTTTATCCCTCAATGCCGGGAAATTTGCCGATGTAGGAGATGGTTGCACGGTGGCGATGGACATTGCTAAAAGTAGTCAGATTGATGCTTTAACAGGACAATTAGAGCGTCTCTATACCGATTTGATTTTCCGGGTAGAAGGAGCAACGGGACAACTTGAAAAACTGGATGTATTGGTAACATCAGAGCAGGATTGGCGTACAACTTCTTTTGGTCAAGAAATTCTCACTTTTACTGCAAAATCTGTTGTTGAAATGCAAGAGCAAAGTGTCGTTGAAGTAGAGGAAGTTGAAACAGAAGCGATCGATTTGTTTGTTGATGCTGGAGAATTGGAAACGAAGTCCGGTTTTGAATCTCAGATTTTTAATGAGAGTAATGGTGAAACCGAGAAGGACGATCGCGAAATTGTTAACGATTTACCTCAAGAAGATTCTGGCAAAGATCGGAGCGAAATTGAAAGCGAGAATAATTTCGGCGACGCGATCGAGATAGAGGAAAATAGTTCGAGTTCTTATTCAACTCACAAACCGATAGAAAACAAAATTGAAACAACGCGATCGCATTCCGGCCAATTAGAGCAAACTCAAAAAATTCCCGACCATCCCTTTGCTTCGGGTGTTTTTACCGTCGGAGAAACTGGCGCAGTGGGAATTAATTTTCTCTTTGACGGCGGTAAGTATAAGAGCGAATTGGCAATTTTCAGCCTCGAAGGAATGGGCGAATATAAATTTGGCTCGACAAAATTTATTGAGGAAGCGACCCATCGCGCCCTGAGCAATTCTAAATCGGGCTACGTGGTCATTCAAGACCATGAAGAAGGAGCAAAATTTGAGGGGGAATTGGGAGAAAAAAGTTGGAATAAAGGAGAATATAAAGGCATTAAAACGTTCCAAATGGAAGCAGGAACTCAGTTCGGAATAATGTTAATTCCGAATGGAACAGTGAAGCAAGCCAACAAAAATCCCAAAATTGGCGGTGCGAAAAAACCACTCTTTTCGATGGCACTGGCCGGAAAAGATTACGGGCAGATTGCCGATCTTAACGGGGAAGGGCATACCTTTGCGATGGAGGATGTACAACCGACTCATAAATGGTTCGATCGCGATTATAACGACATTATTTTTCAAGTTAAAGGAGCGACGGGAACGGCGCAATCCTTCGATAATGCTATCAATCCAGAGAAAGATTGGCGACAGACACTCCTCGGTCAAGAAATTTTAGAGTATATTAAAACCCCCGATCGCGCCCCGGAAAATTTGCGTTTACTCAGCGATCGCCTTCATAATCCCGGCGAATCCCTTTCCTTTTCCGGTTGGGTCATGGATGCAGACGGTGGCGCAGATATCGATCGCGTGGATTTATGGTTGCAAAAAGATGGTGGTGAATGGCAGGATATTGACGATGCGACGGATTTTTCCGTCAATGGCGATCGCGCTTTCTTCCATCACGAATTGGGAGCATTAGAACCCGGTCACTATCACCTTAAAGCCATTCCTCGCGATCGCGGCGGTGCGGAAGGAGAAGCCTACGAACAAACCTTTACCGTACTCGGGGACAAACTTTCCAACCGCGTGAAATGGGCGATCGAGCGATCGATGAATTTGGATAGTTACGATTCCCAAGCCTTGCAAGCTACGCAGAAATGGTTGGTCAGCGTGCGATCGGGATCGTCTGCACTGCAACTGGCGGAACTGCTGGGCGCTCGAAATTTGGGGGCAACAGGACGCATTCCCAATACCCATACGTGGGAGTTTCCCCAAGGGACGGATCCGCAGGCGATCGCAGATTTGCTAGAGGGAACCGTCGGGATCGAATATGCCTATCCTCTCGTCGCCAAAAAGGTAGAGTTTTATAATACTCCAACCAATGAACCCCTCGTCACTAATGGCAGCCAGTGGCATTTACAAAGTAACGGCCAATTCGATGCCAATATTACCGAAACATGGTCAAAGCATGGCGTTTATGGCAAAAATGTCACCGTGGGTATCGTCGATGGTGGCTTTTCGGTTGAAGATTCTCACAATGAGACGCATCCGGAGTTTGTATCTAATTATCGGCAGGATTTAAGTTGGGATTTTGACGAGCAAGATAATACGCCTTCGGGTTTGTTGCGAGGGACGGCGGAATTGCCCCGGGAAAGTACAATTTTTCCCCATCCGTGGAAGGTCAATCATACCTTGCATTCTCTCGTGTTGGGGACGATCGAGCAGTTGTCTGTGGAAGTAGAAATCGACCATCCCGATATTGGCAGTCTGGATGTTAAATTGGTGAGTCCTAATGGCGATCGCATTGCCTTAAATCTCGATGGCGATGGGGAATTCGAGGGGGAAGTGACAGCTTTTAACGGACAGATTGCCGATGGCGATTGGAAACTGGAGATTGTCAACCCCCAAGAGATCGGTTTTATCAAAGAGTTTCGCTTGAACTTCACGACCGAGGATCACCACGGCACAAAAGTAGCCGGAGTCGCCGTCGCAGATGGGCGCAATAATCTGGGAGGTAGCGGTGTTGCGCCAGATGCAGAGAAAGCGTTTTTGCGGCTGGGAAGCGATGGCTTGACTTCTGAAGAGGTAGAAATCGGATTAAACCATGAGGAGAATCAAATCGATATTTTCAGCAGCAGTTGGGGATTAGCGAACATTTTTGACGTGCTTCCGGGAGGAGAAATTGCCCTCGAATACGGTGCGAAACAGGGACGGAATGGGTTAGGAAACGTGCATCTTTTTGCTGCCGGGAACAATCAAAAAGATAACTGGGGCGTTCATCGTTACGGGAATGTCAACTACAATGCTTTTGCCAATTCTCGCCATACTATAGCCGTCGGCGCGATCGACCATACCGGAGTGCAGGCAACCTATAGCGCCCCGGGTGCATCCCTCATCGTTGCGGCGCACTCCAATTCTGGGAAAAAGGATGGCAGCGATCGCCCCATTGTGACGACAAAGCAATATAGCGATGATAGCAACCCAGATAACGATTATACGATTCGTTCTTATGGCGAGGTGGGGGAAGATTTTGGCGGCACTTCGGCGGCGACTCCCCTCGTGTCGGGGGTGGTGGCGTTGATGTTGGAAGCGAATCCCGATTTAACGGCGCGGGACGTACAGGCAATTTTAATCGAAACGGCACAGAAAAACGATCCTAACGATAGTGATTGGGTGCAAAATAAGGCAGGATACTGGGTCAATCACAAGTATGGGTTTGGTGCCGTCGATGCTGATGCGGCGGTGGATTTGGCGAAAAATTGGGTTTCCCTCGGTCGAGAGCAAATGTTTGGGGGGAAAGCGCGATCGGGGGAATTCATTCCCGATCTGGAAGATGAGAACGATCTCAAACCCCTCACTTCCGAGATTGAAATTTCCCCCACCACCGATTTGGCGGTGGAGTGGGTCGAGATCGAATTTGTGGGCAATCATCAGTATTTGGGGGATTTGGAAATTGTCCTCATTTCTCCCGAAGGAACGCGATCGGTGCTGGCGGAACAGCATTATGATGCGAAGAAATACGGCCCGAGCGATCGCTTCTCCAATACTTACCATTGGTTCTTCACGTCGGTGCGGCATTGGGGGGAGTCGTCAACGGGAACGTGGAAGTTGCAGGTAACGGATCGATTTGTAGGCAACAATGGTTTTGACAATCCGCAGAATGTACATCACGCCAACATTTTGACGGGTTGGCAAATCAATCTTTACGGCACGGAATTCAATACGCCGCCAGAAGCGTCGCCTCTCAATCAATCTCACAATTACACGGAAGATGTTCCTTTAATGTTGACTCCGATTTTTGTAACGGATGCGGATGGAGATAATATTACGGCAGTATTGCAACTATCGGATGCGAGTGCGGGAGAGTTGCGGAGTGGAAGCGCGATCTCGAATAATGGGATTTTGACGTTAAGCGGTTCTATTGGCGAGATGAATGCGCTTTTAGCAACGGTGCAGTTTGTGCCAACGGAGCATTTTAACGGCAATTTGGTTGTTGAAACTTCGGTGACGGATGGAAAAATTGGCGTGCCTTTGCAAGGTGCGATCGCGTTAACGGGGACTCCGGTAAATGATGCGCCGACGTTGGAGGAAGTGGCGTTAAGTGGTGCGATCGCGGGGCAACCTTTGACGATTTCTCATGGGGATCTCCTCGCTGCGTCTAATGCAACTGATGTGGAAGGAGATGCGATCGCTTTTGTTATCGAGGCGTTGAATTCAGGGACTTTGACGCACAATGGGAATGCGATCGCTTTGGGAACGCAGATTTCCGACGGGGATGTGTTGGAATGGACTCCCGAGGGTCAGGGGGATGATATCTCTGCGTTTAGCATCAAGGCGACGGATGGGATGGATGCGTCGGCAAATGCAGTTAATGTGACGGTAGATGTTGCTGACTCTTATACTCCGGTTAAGATTGGCGATGAGTTTGCTATCAATACCCATACGATAAATAAGCAAGAAGGTGCTTCTGTGACAGCGTTGGAGGATGGAGGATTTGTCGTTACGTGGAGTTCTTGGGGACAAGATGGAATGCAGCATGGGATTTACGGACAGCGACACGATCGCCACGGAAATAAAGTGGGAGACGAGTTTCAAATCAATACCACAACCTACCAGATGCAAACGGGGGCGAATGTCACAACTTTGAATGATGGGACTTTTATCGTAACATGGCATTCTTATCTGCAAGATGGTTCGGATGAGGCCATTATCGGTCGTCGCTATGATGCTCAAGGCAATCCTCTCACGAATGAGTTTCAAATCAATACTCGCACGGAGTTCGACCAAGAGGGTCCGAATATTGCTTCTCTTACAGATGGAGGATTCGTAGTGGTTTGGCACACGGATGAGGATGGGAACAATGGTTATGCAATTTATGGTCAGCGTTACGATCGTAATGGCGTACAAGTTGGCGATGAATTTCGTGCCAATACTCATAGTACCGGAGGACAAATTACGCCTCGGGTTGCCGGGTTAAATGATGGCAGTTTTGTTGTTACTTGGTGGTCTCAGGAGCAAGATAGCGATTATAGTGAGGTTTATGCCCAGCGATACGGCAGTGATGGAAAAGCGATCGGAAACGAGTTTCGGGTGAATACAGAAACGATGTATAGCGAAAACGATCCGGCTATCGTTGCCTTAGAAAATGGTGGTTTTGCGATCGCTTGGACTTCTGGAATTCCGGGTCAAGGGATTTTCAATGGCATTCACGGTCAATTGTACGATCGCAATGGGAATGCTGTCGGGGGTGAGTTGCAACTCAGCGATACGAGTACGGGACAGTACACTCGCTGGCCGAAGTTGACGAGTTTGCAGGATGGCAGTTTTGTGGCAACTTGGGAATCGTGGTCTGATGGGGAAGTTTACGGACACCGATTTTCTGGGGATGGGACTCCTCTTGGGGAACAGTTTCGGGTGAATGATTACACCGACGGGGCGCAAACTGGCGGGACAATGGCAACGCTTAAAGATGGCAAATTTGTCACTACATGGACTTCAGAGGGTCAAGATGGCAGCGAAACGGGTGTTTACGGGCGCATTTTTGAGGTGACGGCGGCGAATGTTGCTCCCACTTTAAGCGCGATCGCAACGCTAACGGGTGCGATGACGGGACAACCTTATACGATTACCCATGCAGATTTGTTGGGTGCATCCAATGCGGTAGATGCCGATGGAGATGCGATCGCTTTTGCGATCGAGTCCTTGCTTTCGGGAAGTTTGACCATCAATGGAAATGCGGCGAATGTTGGCGATGAAGTGACCGCTACGGATACTTTGGTTTGGACTCCAGACAGTGCGGGGAATGACGTGGGGGCATTTTCTGTAAAAGCGAGTGACGGTCAATTACTTTCGGGAAATGCTGTTACTGTTGGCGTTGATGTGGTTAGTATCGCTCCTCCCAATATCGTCACCAATACCAAGGATAGCGGTGCGGGTAGCTTGCGGGCAGCAATAGAATGGGCAAACGCTAACCCCAGCAGCAATACCATTACTTTTGACATTTCTACCACAGACCCCGGTTACAATGCTGCAACGGGTACCTTTACCATTCAACCCCTTTCTGCTTTACCCGAGATTACTGACGCGATCGCGATCGATGCCACCACTCAACCCGGATTTACTGATAAACCTACTATCGAACTCGATGGCAGTTTAGCAGGCAATGGGGCGCATGGGTTGACTCTGAATGCTGCAAATAGCACCATTCGGGGATTTGTTATCAATCGCTTCGACGGCAGCGCAATCCATTTCAAAGGTGCGGATAATAATACGATCGCAGGCAACTATCTCGGCACCGATGTCACGGGGGCGATCGCTTTGGGCAACCAAGGATCGGGGATTAACGGTTACGGTACGGGGAATATTATCGGCGGGACAAATGACAGCGATCGCAACCTCATTTCGGGCAATCAAGCGGGTGGGGTTTACGTCTCAATGGGAAATACCCAAGTTATTAACAACTATATCGGTACGAACATTGCGGGAACACAAGATTTAGGGAATGGTTTTGGGGTTCGCTTTCACCACCATGCCGATAATGTCGTGAAAAATAACTTGATTTCTGGGAATGACAGTTATGGGATAGTTTTTGATGGCAATGGTTCGGAAAATAATATTGTACAGGGGAATTTTATCGGCACGAGTGCTGACGGGATGAGTGCGATCGCGAATGGGGGCGATGGAATTCTGCTGACTACTTCCACAAATAATATTATCGGCGGTACGACCTCAGAAACCCGCAATCTCATATCGGGGAATGGGGAATCCGGGATCTATATCCGCAATTTCCAAACTTTCTACAGTACGAACAATCAAGTCTACGGGAATTATATCGGCACGGATATTACAGGAACGCAGAGTTTGGGGAATGGGACATTTGGCATTAAAATTCGCAGCTATGACAATGCGATCGGCGGGACGAATGCGGGGGAAGGAAATGTTATTTCTGGCAATACTCTCGATGGGGTCTTTCTCGAAGGAGAAAATAATACAATTGTCGGCAACCAGATCGGCATCGATCAAAATGGTATAAATGCGTTGGGGAATGGCAGTGATGGCATTCAAATTGGTAAAGATGCGGAAGCTGCAAATCAGAATACAATACGCAGCAATACCATTGCATTCAATACCAAGGATGGCATTTTCCTCAATCAGGGGATCGAGAATATTTTCTCGGAAAATAACATTTATAACAACGATGGGGCAGGAATTGCCTTTAAACCCGGATATAATACCAATGAGGCTCAAAATGCTCCCGTGTTGGCTTCAGCGACAGTTAACGGCGCGACAACGACCATTGAGGGAACTTTGAGCGAAACGCCGAATACTGCCTATCGTTTGGAATTCTTCGGTAATCCCGATAATGATGGCGAAGGCTTTACTTTCTTGGGTTTTGAGGAAGTAACGACGGATGGAAATGGCGATGCAAGTTTTAATGCCAGTTTGTCGGGACTGGTGGGGGGTCAGTTCGTGACGGCGACGGCGACGGATGCAGAGGGGAATACTTCCGAGTTTTCTGGGGCGATTGAGGTAGAGTTACCGCCACTGCCAACGCAACAAGTAACAGTGACAGTGCATCGCATTAAAGAGGTGGATAATATGGATTTGTTTGGTGATGCCGATTTCCGCACGACGATTGGCATTAATGGGGCGGGTTGGACGAGTCCCATTCAACACAATCGAAATGATATCAGTCCCAATTGGCAGTTTACGCAAGACGTAACGGGGACGGCAATTCCCATTTCTCTCAAGGTGGAAGAAGAAGACACAATCTTTGGTTCGGAAACGTTTGAAGATGTGGATGTTAATCCTCAATCGGGAAATACGTTAAATCTCACTTACAATCTGCTGACGAGAGAAATTACGGGGTCTGGCGTGAATGGCGTTGCAGGACAACAGATTTTTGTTCGCGGTGGGGGTAGCGGTGACGATCGCGCCGATCTCTGGTTTAGTATCGATGCCAATACACCGCCGAGTTTCAGTCAAGTTACGCCGTTAACAGGGGCTTTTGCGGGGCAAGGGTTTACCATTACCTATGCCGATCTCTTAGCTGCGTCGGATGCGACGGATGCGGATGGTGAGGCGATTTCGTTTGTCATTGATTCGTTGACTTCGGGGACTTTGACGAAAAATGGTACACCCGTGAGTCAGGGGACAACTTTGGCGCAGGGTGAGTCGTTAGAGTGGACTCCAGACGGTGCGGGGGATGATGTGGCGGCGTTTGCGGTGAAGGCGACGGATGGGAAGGCTGTTTCTGGGGATGCTGTGAAAGTAGCGATCGATGTTGCTGCACCTGTTGCCCCGGTTTATAAGATTGGGAATGAGTTTCAGGTTAATAGTTATACAAATGGACAACAATCATGGCCAGATATTACCGCTTTATCAGATGGAGGATTTATTATTGTTTGGAAATCTTATATTCAAGGTAATAACGCTCGTGGAGCATACGCCCAACGTTATGATAGTCAAGGGAATTCTGTGGGGAATGAGTTTCAGATCAACTCTCACAATAACACCGGTATGGCTACATCAATAACGGCGTTAAACGATGGAGGTTTTCTTGTTACAGGAGAATCAATGGGGCGAGATGGTAGTAGTTATGGAATTTACGCCCAACGTTATGATGTTCGGAGTAATCCCGTGGGTAATGAGTTTCGGGTTAACTCTTATACTAATGGTGCACAGTATCGTCCATCAGCAACAGCATTAGAAGATGGAGGCTTTCTCATTGCATGGGAATCTATAAATCAAGATGGTAGTGGCGATGGAATATACGCTCAACGTTATAACAGTCAGAGCAATCCTGTAGGAAATGAGTTTCAGGTTAATTCTTATACTGATGGTGAGCAATATTATCCATCAGTAAAAGCATTAAAAGATGGAGGCTTCCTAATTACATGGACTTCTAGTAGTCAAGATGGTAGTAGTGATGGAATATATGCTCAACGTTATAACAGTCAGAGCAATCCTGTAGGAAACGAGTTTCAGGTTAATTCTTACACTAATAATGATCAGCAGCACTCATCAATAACAGTGTTAGAAGATGGAAGTTTCGTGATTACTTGGGATTCTCTGAATCAAGATGGCAGTAAAAATGGAATATATGCTCAACGTTATGATAGTCAAGGGAACTCTGCTGGTGGTGAATTTCAGGTTAACTCCTATACTAATGATTGGCAGAGCTATCCATCAGTAACAGCCCTAGAAGATGGGGGTTTCTTGATTACATGGGAATCTATAGGTCAAGACGATAATAATCGTTGGAATTACGGAATATATGCCCAACGTTATGATAGTCAAGGGAACTCGGTTGGTGGTGAATTTCAGGTTAACTCCTATACTGATGAGTCACAAGCTATTCCAACACTCACGACATTAAAAAACGGAGATGTTGTAATTGCTTGGCATTCTAAAAATCAAGATGGCAGTGATTGGGGAATCTTTGCCCAACGTTTCGGAGTAACCCCCACAACACCCCAAGCCCCACAACCCGCACCCCCCAGCCCGAGCGTTTTCCACCACCTCAACCAAGCCTATAACGGTTTGCAAGATAGCCCCTTGCCAGAGGGTGCAATGCAAGTAGAAACCTTTGAGGATGGGGTTTTGGATGCTCTTGGTGTTGTTGCTTCTGCGGGTTCTCTCGCTCCTTCCTCTCACTCTATCGAGGACAATGGCAATAGTTGGCAGATGAACCAAGAAAGTCTCACTCTCACTTTTGACTCTGACCTCCTCGGTGCATTACCGACCCGTGCGGGAGTCGCCGTCACGGATATCGCCAACGCAGACATCGGTACCGTTGCAATGGAAATTTTCGATTCTCAAGGGGTTTCTCTCGGAGTCACCCAACCCGAAGCATTAGGGACGGGCGATCGCTTTTTTGGAGTCGAATACGAGGGGGGAATTTCCAAAGTTATCGTTACCGCAAATAGCAACGATTGGAACATTGACCATTTACAATACGGTTAATGGATATTGAGAGATTAACGGTTTGTATCGGGATCCGCCGAGGATTAAAAATCCCCGTCTCATAGGAAAAATCCATTAAAATGGATTCGGGCAAGGGAGATCGCTCGGGGGACAATAAGACCCAATCTAAAGCTATGATTAGCTCATGCGATCGCCCTCATCTTCCCCCAATCCTCTTCAGAGGATTTCTCCTATGAGACAGGGAATTCCATTCCCTGGCGGCTCCGATGGAGCGGGTAAATGCTTAAATAACGTAATATCGACCACTTACAATACGGTTAATGGATATTGAGAGATTAACGGTTTGTATCGGGATCCGCCGAGGATTAAAAATCCCCGTCTCATAGGAAAAATCCATTAAAATGGATTCGGGCAAGGGAGATCGCTCGGGGGACAATAAGACCCAATCTAAAGCTATGATTAGCTCATGCGATCGCCCTCATCTTCCCCCAATCCTCTTCAGAGGATTTCTCCTATGAGACAGGGAATTCTATTCCTTGGCGGATCCGATGGAGCGGGTAAATGCTTAAATAACATAATAATTATGGCATATTGGTGTTTATATTATCATCTTGTTTGGGTGACAAAAAATCGGCGATCGCAGTATTAGAAAAAATTGAGAATCGAGATAATTTTCCGTCCTTTCATTCTTACAGCGATCGCATTTCACAACCTTAAATCCGTTAAAATAAAGTGCGAATTTGGAGATCGAACATGGTTGTTGCAAGTCCCATCATCCAACAATTAACCCTCTTAGAGTTTTTACAACGTCCAGAAACCAAACCCGCAAGCGAATATATCAAGGGAGCAATTGTTCAGAAACCCATGCCTCAAGGAAAACATAGTCGCATTCAAAGTCGCCTGTGTGCGGAAATTAATCAAGCTGGCGAATCGCAAAAATTGGCTTTGGCATTAACCGAGATTCGCTGTACATTTGGAGATCGCTCTGTTGTACCCGATATAGCCGTTTTTGCATGGGAAAGAATCCCCAAAGATGAGAATAACGAAATTACTAATCGCTTTACCATTCCCCCCGATTGGACAATTGAAATATTATCCCCCGAACAATCGGCAAATCAAGTTATTGAAAAAATTGTTTTTTGCTTGCACAATGGCTCTCGGTTAGGCTGGCTGGTAGATCCCAAAGATCGCTCCGTGATGGTTTTTCAAGGCGATCGCTTGCCCGCCATCAAATCCGGTGACGATAGTTTACCCGTTTTAGAGAGTTTGCAAGATTGGCAACTATCGGCAGAAGAAATGTTTAATTGGTTGGTTTTTTAAGAAAAAGAACATTGAGCCACCAAACCCCCCATTCTGGGCAACTCTCATCGAGATGCGCGATCGCATTTGCCCGACGCAAAATTAATGGGAAATAGCGCATAAAAATCCCCGCGAATCCTAGAGAGAAAAGAGAAGCATATCGAGGAATCATGATGCACTCTGTCAACAATGGATTCTTAAAATTGGCCGCGCGATCGCTTTTTGCCAGTGGTGCAATCGCGATCGCCCTGAATTTTGCCCCCTCTGCCCTCGCCGCTAAATTCGCCGATTTTCTCTTTATCGTCGATGAATCGGGATCCATGAGAGGGGAACATCTCTGGCTGGAAAATACCGTAATGGAACTCGAAGCCAGCTTGAAAGCCGCAGGAGTCGGCGCGGGAATCGAAAGCAATCGTTTTAGTTTGGTCGGCTACGGCGGACGGCAAGGCACCTTCGGCAATAGCATTCTCATGAATGGCAATCTCTTCGGTTCTGCCAATGACTTATCCAACGCAACCAAAACCCTTCAAGTCGGAGGCGGTTTTGAGGATGGCTATGCTGCCATAGATTTTGCCCTGAGCAACTATCCATTCCGCCCAGATGCCGCCGTGAATATCGTTTTGATTACCGATGAAGATCGCGATCGCGGTCAAGCGATCGGCTTCAACGATATTTTCCAAGATTTGCAGTCAGAAAACGCCCTGCTTAATGCCGTAGTCAATCACCATTTTGCCGATGCCTCCGGACACAGTGCCATTGGCGTAGATTATCGCGGCGACGCATTTGTCGCTGACGGTACGGGAGGTCATGCCACCAGCGCAGGAGGTATAGCCACGAATGGCGCGGGAACGACCAAAATCGATTACGTCGATTTGGCGTGGGCGACGGGAGATAATAATATCGGCGGTGCAGCTTGGAATCTTAACGTCCTTCGTTCTGGCGGAAGCGCCGCAGACTCATTCACCTCTGCTTTTGTTGCCACGAAAACAAAGGAGGTGTTATCCATCGGCGAACCTCCCACAACCTCCGTACCAGAACCCGCTTCTCTCTTGGGTTTGCTGGCAATGGGTTCTCTTGCGGTCAGGTCCCTGATGAAACGCGATCGCCGTTCTGAGAGTTAACAGTGCAACCTTCCGACTTTTTCCGCATAATTTTTTAAATTTTTCCCAAAGAAAGTAATAGAACAAACGACGAATCGATCTCGTATAACCTTTTCAATTGAAGAGGTTGAGAGAGAAATTCGCGTCAACTTGTAATGACTGAAGAGGCTTAAATTATGTTGTTTGGTTCGCGTCAGAAAAAACGCTCGAAACCTCAAGGATTTCAACCGAAAAAGAATGCCAAAACCCTCATTCTCGAACCCTTATTAACGCCGATGGGAGTCTTGGATGGTTTCGGAGACGAGATGCCCGAATTGGTGGACATTGAAATGCCCGATGCGGGGGATGTGGAGATCCCAGAACCCGCAGATTTACATTGGGAAGCCCCGATCGCACCTGTCGAAGACCTCGAAACCGAACCTCTCTCTTTTCTCAGTCTCGAAGATGCGGCAATGACTCCCCCTCACGTTATCGATGATTGCGGCATTCCCGAATTTGAATCCGGTGTCTTTACCGTTGGCGAAACCGGAGAAGTTTCCATCGATTTCCTCTACGATGGCGGTAAATATAAAGGTGAACTGGCGATTTTCAGTTTAGAAGGCATGGAAGACTTAGAACCCGGTTCTCGGGACTTCGTTGAAACTGCCGCTACCCGCGCCGCCAGCAATACGGAAATGGGCTATACCGTCATTAGCGATCGCGCTGAGGGCGCTCGGTTTAGCGGCGATTTAGGCGAGCCGAAAGACTGGAATTCGGGACAATACCTTGGCGAAAAAACCTTTACTATGCGATCGGGCGATAAGTTCGGTATCATGCTCGTTCCCAATGGCACGGTAGATGATGTGATGGAAAATCCCGAGATTGGTGGCTCGAAAACCCCTCTCTTTTCTCTCTCAACCGCCAACCCCGAAGATAATCTCCAAATGGGTCAGATTGCCGATGTAACAGGAGATGGCAGCACTTTTGTCTTTGAGGACGTTCGCAGCGACCATCAGTGGTTTGACGAGGATTACAATGATTTCGTCTTCAAGGTTAAAGGTGCGACTGGAGAAGCGATCGACCTCGATGAAGTTATCGATCCGGCTGATGATTGGCGGGAGACGGAGTTAGGTCAAGAAATTCTCGATTATGCGATCGATCCGGTAGATGATTCCAATCCCGATCCGGTAGATGATTCCAATCCCGATCCTGTGGATGATTCTAATCCCGATCCGGTAGATGATTCCAATCCCGATCCGGTAGATGATTCTAATCCCGATCCGGTAGATGATTCCAATCCCGATCCGGTAGATGATT
>NZ_JCAMRX010000003.1:81082-97932 GCF_059821285.1 Spirulina sp. LEGE 11439 | reverse complement strand
CTAATCCCGATCCTGTGGATGATTCTAATCCCGATCCGGTGGATAAACTCGATCCGATTCAAGAAAAGATTACCGAGGAACTTTTACCCGGAGTTAGTGACGATCTCAATGTATTGGATGACCAATTAACTGCATTATTCCCCGACCTCGAAATTCCTGAAGATCCGGCGATCGATGTAGAACTCACAGAAGACAACATTGATGAATTTCTTGTCACTGCCCAAAGTAAACTCGATGCAGCGATCGAAGAACTGAAGCAAGACCAATTTGCTGATGCGGACGTTTTAGCGAGTCAATATAACTTCAAATCTGAAGACCAACCCTTAATTGGAGTCATCGACACCGGATTTGCCAAAGGAAACCCCGATATCGACAACAATCGTATTATTTGGGGAAGCGATCGCATCGACAATGATGACTATCCTCTGCTATCTGCAAACCATGAAGATGCAGACCACGGAACGAAAATCCTTGAAGTCATTAGTGCAACCCAAGAAAATAACATTGGCATTGATGGCGTGAATGACGATGCGAAAGTCTGGTTAGGTCGCGCGATCGGCTCGGGTCAATGGGCGGATTCTCTCACGGAATTTGTCGATGCAGCGCAAACATCAGGTCAACCCAATGCCGTTGTTAACCTGAGTTTTGACTTGGCACATTCCGATGGAACGCCCCGCACAGAATTGACCGTTGCAGAACGAGAAGCCCTCCAATATGCCCGCGATAACAATGTTTTAGTGGTGGTTGCTGCCGGAAATGAAGGCATTGATACGATGTCTGCATTAGGGCAAGCCTCGGAGGAATTTGATAATATCATTACCGTCGGAGCGGCGGATGGAGAAGCCAACCGCGCCGAATACTCCAGTCATGGGGAGGGTTTGGATATCTTAGCGTATGGAACGCGAGTCAATGACTATAGCGAGACTAACAGTATCGAAAGCGTTGACGGATTCGATCGCCTCAGTTCGGAAAAACAAGCCGCCGTACAGCGTTTGATGGCTTCGGGCAATTCCCAAAACCTCACAGTTGTCGGCGGCAACGGCCAACAGCAAACTTTCACCAATATCATTGCCACTTCTCCAGAAGAAGAACAACTGGCTTTAGAAGCCTTGCAAGAGTTGTTGAGTTCGCAAACCTCCCCAGAACCGGAAGGGGTGGATGCGATCGCGGGAACCTCTATCGCAGCAGCGAAGGTCACGGGGGCGGCTTCGCAAGTATGGGCAGCCAATCCGGACTTAAGTTTCGCTGAAGTGAAAGCCCTTCTCAAAGGTACGGCTACAGATTTAGGCGAGACGGGTTGGGATTTAGCCACGGGTGCCGGCTTATTAAATCTCGGTTTAGCAGTCAAATCGGCAACGGATAACAACGTTATCAACCAACTCCAACAAGAAGCTACCAATGCAACGATCGGGACGGTTGGCAGTGCGATCGGCTCGAAAGAACGCCCGACATTCTTCAAGGCAATTGGACGATTCTTCAAGAAAGTTTTTAAAACAGTTGTCAAAGTCGTCAAATCTGTGGTTAAGGTTGTTTCAAAAGTTGTTAAGTTTGTTGTCAAAACAGTCAAGAGCGTTATCTCTAAGGTAATTCCTTTCCTGAGCAAAGTTGGCAGTTTCCTCACAGGTATTGTTGGCAAATTTATCAGTCTGCCCATTATCGGTAAATTGGGTTCGATCTTGGGGGGCATCGGCTTAGTTGGTGGGGTTGGCTACCTGATCTATCAGGGCATTAAATGGTTTAAAGGAAAAGGCAACGTTGAGAAAGTGGTTGTCAATCAAATTCCTGAAGATGTCTTAAAAGTTGAGGCTGCTTGGAAAGTTCTCAGCACCCAACAAAAGAATGACATTCGCAATCCTTTACTCAATGGTCTGACGGGAAATCTTGCCAAATATCGCCCGCTTTTAGATGGCAGCGATCCCGATGGAATTCTGCCTTTGTTGGAAATTTGGGGAAGTTTATCACAAAGTCAGCAACAATCCCTTGCCTATTATGTTGTGAACGGTCTTAATAATGGTTGGGATAAGTTTCAAGTGGGTCAACCCGTGACCGATCCAAAAGTCAACAATTCTCAACTTAAAAATGCTTGGAATAGTCTAACAACTGCTCAACAGCAAGTCTTAGCACCTTTCCTCAACGATCCCAATAAGAGTGTTGTCAATAGTGCTTATGGCTATCCGCTCTTTAATAACGATCCTGATGGGATTTTGAAAATTCTTGCTGTCATTGGGGAGCAAAAATTAACAGATGCACAACGCGAATCAATGGTAGGATTAATGCTGCATCCGGGTGGCATTCCCACCGAACACGAATCCCGTTTTCCCTAGGGCTGACTGAATTGGACAATCTTATCGCTGCGAAACAAGCCCAAATTCGGGCATCTCAGTCAGCCTTGCAGCAGTATCAAGGACAAATCGACCAAGGGCAAAGTTTGGTTGACCAGTTAGAAAAACAACGGCTTGACGCTCAAAATCAAGCCAACCACTGGAACGGACAAATCAGAACTCAAGGCATTGTGAGTTATTACCGGAAATGCCGCCGTCGCTGGTTTCGGAAAAAGTGTTCTAATGTTCCGGTGTATGGTTTAGTACATAACCCACAAGCCGAAGCCAACCGCAACGAATACCAAAAAGCAGCCGATTTAGCGGCGAAACATCGAGACGAAGCAACGCAAAAGTTGGCAGGCATTAAAGCCAAATACCAACCTTCTGTCTCTGCCGTGCAAACGGTAATTTCTCGCTATCAACAAGAGTTGCATATCTTGCTAAAACAGCGATCGCAACAATTGGCAAATCCTTAATTTCCCTCGGGTTCAATCCGATAGAGAATTAACTCCCTCTATCGGATTTTTTAGAGGAAAAATGTAAAGTTATATTAAATTCGCGATTGATTGGCATAAAAACGAACATCTTCTCCTAAAGAACTGAATAGATACTCAATCGCTTGCCCTTAATCTTACAGAGTCGTGCTCCCGCACGAATGCTGCGTTGGATTTGGAGCAAACCCTTCTTTTTATTGTTATTGGGATTTCTCGCCCTTTCTTTGGTTTTTGGGTTAAACGCGCGATCGCGACTAAAGCCGGATTTGGACAAAATGTAGCGAGATATCAGAAAAAATTCTCTCCTGCATAAAAATTCCCTCTATCTCCAAAGAAATTCTAGAAGTCGATGCGATTTCCTCAATCCCAATCCAATACTTTACCTATCATAGAGATTGTCATGTTTCATCGCCTATTCAAATTCTTCTTTCGTTCCGCAAACGCATCCCGCCCGAAATACCAAGCCTTAATTCTCGAACCCATCCTGACCCCGAGCGGAATTGTCGAAGTTGAGGATTTGTTCGATGGCGATGTACCCGATGGCGATATTTTTTCGGCACTCGCAGACGACCTCGAATACATTCCCTTTGCACCTTCCCAATCTGACCCTCTCGCCTTCGAGTCGGGTTACTTTACCGTAGGAGAAAGCGGTGAAGTAGGCATCGATTTTCTCTTCGATAGCGGCAAATATCAATTTGAATTAGCAATTTTTAGTTTGGAGGACTTGGACGAAACTCCCGGTAGCGAGGAATTCATACGAGAGGCGGCACGACGCGCCCTAACTAATACAACAGAAGGCTATACGGTAATTCGCGATCGCCTCGAGGGAGCAAGGTTTGATGGAGATTTGGGAGAAGGAAAAGACTGGAATTCTGGGGAATACAAGGAGGTTAAAACCTTCAAAATGGAAGTGGGGAAGCAGTTTGGGATGATGCTCGTTCCCAATGGCACAATCGAAGAAGTTTACGAAAATCCGAATATAGGCGGCTCCAAAGCACCCTTATTTTCTCTCTCGACGGCTAACCCCGACGATGCCTTACATCTGGGACAAATTGCCGACGTGACGGGGGACGGCAATACGTTTGTTATGGAGGACGTACAACAGGGTCACAAGTGGTTCGATCGCGATTATAACGACCTGATTTTCCAAGTTCGCGGGGCAACGGGAGAAGCGATCTCCATGGATGAAGTCGTGGATTCGAGTCACGATTGGCGAGAGACAGAAATGGGAGAAGCCATTCTCGATTATGTTACAGCCTATGAGGAAACCGATAATGTAGGGATATTACCGGCAACGTCCCTACCGGATGCGTCGATTGAAGATCGCCCTCTTGTCGGGATTATTGACACGGGATTTAGCGACAACAATCCCGATTTTGACTACGACAATATTCAAACGGGACGAGATTGGATCGATGGGGATGAAAATCCTTTCATTGCCCCCGAAGAAGGAAACGAAGCGGGAACCCACCGCATGGGAATGATTGGCGCAACGCCAGATAACGATTTTGGCATTGACGGGATCGATGCCGAAGCGCCTTTGTGGGTAGGGCGTGCCGATGCTTTGACTTGGAGCGATTCTCTAACGGAATTTGTCAATACGGCTATTGAATCAGAACAACCTCACGCTGTTGCCAATATCAGCATTCCTTTTGTCGATGGAGACGGAAATACTCGCTATGAATTGACTTTAGAGGAACGGGATGCGATCGCCTATGCCCGAGAAAATGGAGTTATTTTAGTCGTTGCGGTGGGAGATGATGGGGGGATTCCTTCTGCGTTGGCACAGGCTTCGCGGGAGTTCGATAATATTATCACTGTGGGAAGTTCTGAGGGTATAGAACGGGCTGATTACTCCAATTTTGGGGAAAGTTTGGATATTCTGACGGATGGCGGTACGGAGGAAAATCCTGTCGTTTCTACTCTTGGAAGTGGGGCGGGAACGATGGCTGGGACGGGGGTTGCAGCTTCTCGTTTAACAGGGGCGATTTCCCAAGTTTGGGCGGCGAATCCGGATTTAAGTTACCAACAAGTCATCGATATTCTCGGCAAAACAGCACGGGATCTCGGTACTTGGGGAGAAGATGGCGAAACGGGGTCGGGACTGTTGAATATTGCGGCGGCGGTGAATTTAGCGGCGGCGACGAATGCCAGTACTTACAAGGTTTCTGAGGAATTGGAGGAGATTGAATATATTGAAGGAAGCGGCAATTCGAGCGATCGTCCTTCTCCCGAACCCAATTATCTGCCTCACAATCTAAATTTTGTTATCGATCGCTTCTACAATCCCACAGAAGCAGTCTCTTTAGCGGGCAAACTTAGCGATCGCGATGGAACGCAGGATTTGCAACGGATTGAGTTTTGGTTGCAGAAGGATGAGGGAGAATGGGAGCAATTGGAAGATGTGAAGGAATTTATCCCTCAAAGGTCAGAAAGCGCTCTCTTTGAACGAAATTTAGGCATTTTAGCCCCCGGTAACTATCGCTTGCAAGCCCTCGCTTACGATTCTTCTAATGTGGGCTGGGAGATGGAGACCAAGGCGTTTACGGTATTATCGACTCCGGAAGGTCGGGAGCTATCCTCGCGGGTGAAACGATCGCTCGCTCGGGCGTTGGATTTAAGCAGTTACGATCCCCATTTCCTGCAAAGAACGCAAGAGTGGGTCGTTAGCGTGCAAGCGGGACAATCTGCGGCAGATTTGGCAGAGGCGATCGGGGCTGTGAATTTGGGCGCAACGGGGCGCATTCTCAATACTCATACTTGGCAATTTCCCGAAGGCATGGATGCAACAGCGATCGCGGCACAATTGGATCGTAAGGGCATTGAATATGCCTATCCCCTCGTTCCCAAACGGGTAGATTTTTATACTCCTACCGATACCGAACCTTTAGTTACAGATGGTACTCAGTGGCACTTGCAAAGCAATGGGAATTTTGATGCCAATATCAGTCAAGCATGGGAGAATCACGGCGCTTCTGGGGAAGGGGTGGAAATTGGGATCGTTGATAGCGGTTTTGCGGTTGAAGATGGCGATCGCAATTTACAGACCCATTCGGATTTGTTGCCCAATTACAACCAAGATTTAAGTTACGATTTTGATGAAGGAGATAATATCCCTTCTGCAATTTTGCAGGCAACGGCAGGATTATCGGGTTTAAAGCCGATTTATCCCGGAACAATTGGCTATAAGTTCGCTTCTGCCATTCACGGCTCGATCGCCAACCTCTCTGTTGATTTGGCGATCGACCATCCTCAAAGTCAAGATTTTACGGTTACGCTGGTTTATCGGCGATCGCAATTGGATCCGAATCCCCCGATCGAGATTCCTCTCGAACTCGATAGCACGGGTAAAGTGTCTCGCATTATTACTGAGTTAAATAGGGAGAGTGCTTTGGGGAAAGATTGGGTGCTCCTGATCGAAAATCCGAGCGCTGAGATGGGATATCTGCAACATTTACAGTTGAATTTTGAGACGGAGAATCACCATGGTACAAAAGTGGCAGGCGTAGCTGCGGCCAGTGGTAGCAATGGAATCGGCGGGAGTGGAGTGGCCTCGGGAGCAGAGTGGGCGGGATTGCGGATGGGAGTAGATGGATTGAGTGCGGATGAAGCCTTTTCTGCTTTATCTCACGAAGGAGATATCATTGATATTTATAACAATAGTTGGGGCTTGGCGGAAATTTTTACGACTTTACCCGATGGAGAAGACGCGATCGAACAAGGCGTTGAGAATGGTCGCGGTGGATTGGGGAATATTTATGTGTTTGCGGCGGGTAACAATCAAAAGGATGAGGAGGGAGCGCGTTACGGCAATGTCAACTATAACAGTTTTGCGAATTCTCGCCATACCATTGCGGTTGCTGCGATCGATCGTAACGGCAAACAAGCGACCTATAGCGCTCCCGGCGCACCTTTGTTAGTTTCCGCTCATTCAAGTTCTGGGACAAAGGACGGCAGCGATCGCCCCATCGTGACGACGAATGATTATGACAACGATTACACGATCGCATCCTATTCGGAAACAGGGGAGGATTTTGGCGGTACGTCTTCGGCGGCTCCTTTGGTGTCTGGGGTCATTGCTTTGATGTTGGAAGCCAATCCTCACCTAACATATCGGGATGTCCAAGCAATTCTCCTTAAAACGGCCCAAATGAACGATCCGAGCGATCGCTATACGGAGCCAGAACGGGAACATGAGGGATGGTATCAAAATGGGGGAGGTTATTGGATCAATCCGAAGTATGGTTTTGGGGCAGTCGATGCGAATGCGGCGGTAGAGTTGGCGAAAAATTGGACTCCTTTACCCCCATACGATACCGTAACGGCGACAGTCTCCCCGATCTTCGACCTCATCCCGGATTTATATAAGGATGAACCCGATACGGGGGAAACTCTCGTTTCAACCCTAACCATTCCTCCCACAGACGATATGCAGGTGGAGTGGGTTGAGGTGGAATTTCTCGGCAATCATCAGTATCAGGGGGATTTGGAAATTGTTCTCGTTTCTCCCGATGGGACGCGATCGGTGTTGGCAGAATCCCATCGCGACACTCTAAAGTATGCTCAAACCCATTCACCGACAAGTTATGATTGGACGTTTACTTCGGTTCGGCACTGGGGTGAGTCGGCTGCGGGTGAATGGCGTTTGGAGGTGACAGATAAGGAGTATGGCGGTGCTTACGATTATCCTCAGTATTATGAGCAACATAATTTCTTAGCACAATGGAAGTTAAATGTATATGGAACAAAATCGGGAGATAAAGCACCGATTCCCGATAATTCTTGGATTCGTCAAATGGGGACGACGGAAAGCGATCGCGCTCATGGTGTTACGGTTGATGACGATGGTAATGTGTATGTTGTCGGACAAACTTACGGCGATTTAGATGGCAATACGCACTCGGGTGGTTACTCGGATCCATTTATTACGAAATACGATGCAGAAGGAAATAAATTGTGGACTAAACAAGCAGGAACAACTGGATATGATTACTATACTGAAGTTGCGGTTGATGAAAATGGTGATATTTTTGCGATCGGTTATGGAGATGGAGATACGACGCTTGGAGGAGGTGATATTAGTTTTTTAAAATGGGACAGCGAGGGTAATTTGTTGTGGAAGAAAGTTATTGGGACGCAAAATCATGAATGGGCGGGAGGGTTAAAAATTGCGCCTGATGGTAATGTTGTTATTGCAGGATGGACTTGGGGTGTATTTGGAGCAGAGAAAATTGGTCAAACCGATAATTTTGTGGCTAAATATGACCCGGATGGAAATCCAATTTGGATCGAACAAAAGGGGACAGTAGAACAAGAACACGGACTAGATGTAGCAATCGATGCAGATGGCAATATCTACACTGTTGGCATTACTGAGGGAGATCTGGGAGGTACGAATGCAGGAGAAAGCGACATTTTCGTGACGAAGTATGATGCTGATGGGAATGAGGTTTGGACGAAACAATATGGGACGACGACAGCAGAAAGTCCTGGACTCTATAATTATCGTTCTGTTTCTGTGGATGTAGATAGTAATGGTAATATTTACATTTCTGGCGAAACTGATGGGGACTTAAATAATCAGATAAATCATGGTTCTACCGATGTTTTTGCCATGAAATTAGACGAGAATGGAGAGGAAGTTTGGACTCGTCAAATGGAAGGTACAGGAAAGGATCATCCTAAAGGAATTCGCCTAGATAATGAGGGAAATATTTACATTGCAGGTTGGACAAATAATACGATTAACGGTGAGTTTAATATGGGACAATCAGCATTTTGGGTGAAATATGACAGTGAGGGTAATTTACTCGATACGGAAGTTCTTGCAACCAGTCAACAAGATATTGCAATGGATATCGAAATCGATCGCAGTGGGAATGTCTACCTTGCTGGGTACACTCAGGGAGATTTGGGTGCGGAAAATGCAGGCGATCGCGATTTCTGGGTCTCTAAAAACTACATTCAACCCAGCGTTACGATTACCACGAATCAAACGACGGTGAATGAAGATGGCGATCCGGTTAGTATTACCATTTCTCGGACGGGAGAGACGGAGAAACCGTTAACGGTGAATCTGGATATTGCAGGAAGTGCGGTCAATGGAGAGGATTTTGTAGCGTTACCGGAGACGGTGGAAATTCCTGCGGGAGAGTCTTCTGTTACGATCGCATTGACTCCGAAAGACGATCTCAAATATGAACCAGAAGAAAAGATTAGCGTTAATGTTTCGGATGGACTGGGGTATAAATTGGGGGGAGATAATGCGATCGAGTTTAATCTCGTTGATGATGAAACATTAGCATCCGTTGCGATCAAATCTGTTATACCTGTTGTCGATGAAGATGGATTCGCTGCATTATTTGAGATTACTCGCGAAGGTGGAAACGAAACCGAAGCATTAACAGTAAATCTTGATATTTCAGGAACAGCAATTAAGGGAATTGATTACCAAGACTTCCCAAATACTGTTACAATTCCTGCTAATAAAGATTATGTTTTCTTGTTTGTTAATCCTCTTGATGACAGCAAATATGAAGGCAATGAAACTGTTGTTATCAAGGTTGCAGATGGGACGGTTTATACAGGAAATAATAGCAGCAGCCTTGCTACTATCATCGACAACGATCCTGCACCAAAAGCAGGCTATGACTGGACGTGGACTTATTTTGGGGAAGACTTTAATCCCAATGGAAATGATGCCTCTTTGACCAATACTCCCAACTCGGATCAGGCACGAAATGAGTTTCTTGCTAATCTGAAGAACGTCAAAATCGAAAATCTGGAAAGTTATGTCGATGCAAGCGTTCCCACTACTTTAAAGTTTGGCGATGAAACTGCAACTGTTTCAGGGATTCGCAGCATCCGAGACTTTTCGACAGGAGGATATAACGGTGATGGAACTTACCCGATTTCTGGGGATAAATATATGTTCCATTATGCAGAATCGAAAACGATTAAAATTGACTTTGAAAATCCTCAATCTGCTTTTGGATTCTCCACAACTGATGCAGGAGATGGCGGTTCTCAAGTTATTGTCACTTTACACCGAGAAGATGGCAGCACGGAAGATTTAATCGTGCCTCACGGACAGGGTGGGATTAATTGGGGAGAAGCGACTTTCTTTGGAGTCACAGACCTTGAAAATCCCTTCGTTTCTGTTACTTTAACCAACACCAATTACGAACATGATGGGTTTGGCATTGATGACCTGATTATCGGCGATATTAAACCCGATGTTCTCCTCAATACTGCCACGCCTCCGAATCAAACCCTACACTTGGCATATCGTGAGGATACCCCTCTCAATTTGAGCGATATCCTCGTCACGGATCCGGATGGAGAAGCAACGGTCAAACTCACCCTCTCCCGTCCCACTGAAGGCAGTCTTGCACCGGCAACTTCGGGTAACGTCACCTCCACCTACGACCCCGTAACAGGCATTTGGCAAGCATCGGGAGAGATTGCAGACATCAATCGATTGTTAGCAGACTTGCAATTTACCCCCCGCAATAATGCCCACGGTGCCTTAAATATTGCCACAGAAATTACCGTCGCCGATCGCACCCACACCGGAACGATCGCCCTCACGGGAATTCCCGCCAACGATCGCCCCACTTTAACCGCGATCGCCTCCTTCACCGGTGCCAAAGAAGGACAACCCTTCACCCTCACCTACGAAGACCTCCTCGCTGCATCGGATGCGAAGGATATCGAGAACCGGGGAATCGACCTGCAAATCCTCTCCCCCAGCAACGGCACCCTCACCCACAACAACATCCCAGTGGCTTCGGGAACGCCCTTGAAGCCCGGGGAAACTCTGGTTTGGACTCCCGATACGTCTGGCGATCGCGTCCCCGCATTTCGCGTCAAAGCCTTCGATGGCGAATTATATTCTGAGACAGAGGTAGAAGTTGCGATCGCGGTTACTCCCAACGATACACCGACCCTACAAGTAGAACCCACACAACAGTGGGTGCGACAATTGGGAAGTAGCGGTTACGAACTCTCAGAAGATGTTGCAGTGGACAAAGAAGGAAATGTTTTCCTTGCAGGATGGGTCACGGGAGACGTTGACGGGAACACTTATCAAGGTCGCGATGTAGCAGTTGGGGACACGGGGGATAGTTTCCTCACCAAATACGATTCTCAAGGAAATAAACTCTGGACAAAAACGTTAGGATCTGATGGAGACGACGCATTCAAAGGAGTCGTCACGGATGATGAAGGAAATGCTTATGTTGTCGGTGCAACAAACCGATCGCTAGATGGCGATCCGGCCTTGGGTTCTTCCGATGCTTTCTTTGCCAAATACGATCGCGATGGTAACTTACTCTGGTCGCGACAAGTGGGAACTCGCGAACACGATCGCTTTTTCTCCATCGTCACCGATGATGCGGGTTCATTCTATACCGCAGGAGCCACCGCAGGCATCATGGACGGTACGAGTAGCTACTACGGTCACGATGCCTTGATTATGAAATGGGATAGCGATGGAAATCAAATCTGGACGCGACAATTAACCTCGACCAACGCATCGAGTACCAGTCACGTCACCGATACTGCGATCGACCCAAACACCGGGGATATTATCGTCACGGGTTATGTTGCAGGAACATTGGATGGAGAAACTCATACAGGCAGCCATGATATCCTTGTAGCGCGGTACGATCGCGATGGTAATCTTCTCTGGAATCGTCAATTTGGTTCTGTGAACTCTGATGCCGGAGAAGCGATCGCGATCGGAGAAGACGGCAATATCTACATTTCTGGTGCAGTCTCAGAAGCATTAGAAGGGGAGAATTATGAAGGCGATCGCGATGCCTTTATTGCCAAACTTGACAAAGACGGTAACATTCTCTGGACTGAACAATTTGCCCAAGATAATACCAATTCAAACTCCCAAGGAGACGACCATTCTTACGGTCTTGGAATTGATGCCAATAATCAAATCTATGTTACCGGACACATTGGCGGTTCTTTAGATGGAAACGAACACGCAGGGACTAAAGATGCGTTTGTTGCAGGATTTGATAAAAATGGGAATCGCACTTGGAGTCAACAGTTTGGTTTCCCCAGTTGGGATAGTTTGTATCACGTAGACTTTGATGATAATAACAATATGTTCGTTGCGGGTGCGGTTTCCGGTGCAGTCCCGGGACAAACCCATGCAGGGTCTCTCGATCCCATTGTTGCGAAATATAGCCACACTCAAACCTATTTTGCCAACACTCCCTTTGACCTCAACGGCATTTACGTCAACGATACGGAAGGCGATACCGTTACCGTCACTCTCTCCCTCTCTGATGCCAATGCAGGCACCTTAACCAGCAAAACGACCAACGTGCCTCGATCGCCTTTACCAACGGTGTATTGACCGTAGAAGGGGCAACCGAAGACGTTAACGCCGTCCTGAAAGACCTGCAATTCAATCCCGCAACCGACTACACCGAAACCGTCACCATTGCAACATCTGTCAGCGACCCCTATAGCGACCCGGTGACAGGTGCAACGATGACCTTAGAAGGGACGCAACCCCCGCAATTTTTCACCCCAGATACCCCCTATCTGAGTTTTGAGGACAGTCCTTTCAAACATGAAACCTTCTCCTACTTCCATCTCGAAACTTTTGAAGATGGACAACTCAACACCCCCGGACTGAGTATTTCCCAAGGTCAAGTCATTAGCAATTCCAACCCAGTTGATTCAGTCGATGCAGATGATGGCAGCATTGACGGTAACGGTCAAGGGGGTAGCAGTTGGTATCCCGTGGGAGTGCGAGATTTAACTCTAACTTTTGACGAACAAACCCTCGGACAACTTCCCACCCATGCAGGATTTGCCTTAACCGACTTAGGACGCAGCGATACAACCGGATTGGGATCGGGTAAAGTGATTTTTGAAGCCTTCGATCGCAGTGGAAATTCCCTCGGTATCCAAACCATTGACTACGGCGATAATCGTCACGACGGGGGAACCGATGAAGATCGCTTCCTTGGAGTCAGCTACGAAAAAGGCATTTCAACCTTAAAAATTAGCTTCCCCGACGGCAATCGCGGCACAGAAATCGACCATATTCAATATGGTATTGCTGGGGAAAATAATACTCCCACTTTACAAGTCGAACCCACCCAACAGTGGTTAAAACAATTTGGCACCGACCAACACGACCAAGCTGTAGATATTATTAGCGATCGCGATGGCAATTTCTACATCCTCGGCGAAACCCGAGGCGATCTCGAAGATGAAAACGCGGGTCAACAAGATGCTTTCCTTGCCAAATACGACAGCGAAGGGAATCAAATCTGGACCCAGCAGTTTGGCAGTACAGAAAATGAATGGATGCGACAACTGGCACGCGATCGCGATGGTAACATCTACATTGCCGGGTCAACAGGTGCAAACAGTTGGGATAAGCATACCCTCGTCGCCAAATTTGACAACAACGGACAACAAATCTGGCAGCAGACTTTTGCGAGTATCGGCGATGATGCCGCATTCCAACTCACCACCGACGACACCGGCCACGTCTACGTTGCAGGTCAAGTGAAAGACTCCCTCAACGGTCAACCCAACGCCGGCAAACACGACGCATATGTGGTCAAATTGGATAGTACCGGCAACAATGTCTGGACGAAACAATTTGGCACAGAGGGTAAAGATGCAGTCGATGGTATCAGTATCGACCCCCAAGGGAATATCTATGTGGGAGGGACCGTCTGGAATTCTCCCGATGGGGACGCTTCCAAAGAAATTCGCGATGGATTTATTCGCAAATACGACCCCGACGGAAACGAAATCTGGTCAACCCAACTCGGCATCCCAGAGGATGATATTCTGCACGAATTGAAAAGCGATCGCGAGGGCAATATCTACATCGCCGGAGTTACCAAAGGTAATCTCGCAGGAGAACATCAGGGGAACTGGGATGCTTTTGTAATGAAATATGATAGTAATGGCGATCGCGTTTGGGCGCAACAACTGGGAACGTCGGGAAATGACGGAGGTGCCTATTATCGCGATGGTTTGGGCATTGATTCCCAAGGCAACGTCTACTTTGCAGGAGGTACTCAAGGAGACTTAGGGGGACAAAATGCCGGGTCTCACGATGCCTTTATCGTCGGTTTCGACAAAGACGGAAATCTCAACTGGAATCAACAATTTGGCACGACTGGAAGCGATAGCATTACCGGATTAACCGTCAATAACGATGGGAGTATCGGGGTCGTCGGTTGGGCAACCAATACCCTCGCAGACCAACCCAATAGCGGCGGAAATGACGCAATTTTAGCCAAATACGACTTCACCCAAACCTACAGCGAAAATACGCCCCTCGACCTCAAAAATATTGCTGTTAACGATGCTGACTTGGGAGACACTCTCACCGTCACCCTGACCCTCTCTGATGCCAATGCAGGCACGTTAAGCAGCACAACGACCAACGATGCCTCAATGACCTTTAACAACGGTGTATTGACCGTAGAAGGGGCAACCGAAGACGTGAATGCCGTCCTGCAAGACCTGCAATTCACCCCCGCAACGGACTACACCGAAACCGTCACCATTGAAACTAATGTTACGGATGGGAATAGCGATCGCGTGACCGGTGCAACCATGACCTTAGAAAGTGATGCGATCGCCCTCAACCACTGGAATGCCAGCTTTATCAATCGTACCTATCCCTCCACCGCCGATCGCAATACCTTCGACTTTTCCAACCCCGTCGCCACCCTCGACCTCGGGGAACAAGCAGAAAATGGCAAACTCTCCTTAAAACGAGATTGGGGATTTGGTAGTCCCGATCCCGCCGTCCAAACCGACCAATACGCCATGCGTGCTTGGACGCGCAGCCAATTTGAAGCCGGACAACTGTACAAAATTACCACCCGATCCGATGATGGCGTTTGGTTCCACCTGAAAAACGCCGCTACGGGTGAAGCGATCGGAGATAGCGTCGTAGTGAGCGGAGATGGGGCAGATTGGCGCGATCGCAGTGTCAACGATGCCCCCCGTACCATCTTCTTCAAAGTCCCTGAAAGTGCCGAATACGACTTCTACGTGGATTATTACGAGAATGCCGCAGAGTCGGTTGTTGACTTCACCCTCGAAGAAGCGCAACCCTTCCAAGATTTTGTCAACCCTCAAACCCAATGGGAAACTAACTTCTACTGGTGGGATCGCAAACTGGGCAACCAACCCCCCGCCAACATTTTCGCCAGTGGAGGCGACCCGAGCAGTAAAATCGGTACCGTGAATCTTGGCAGTAACGTTCGCAGCAACGGCAAGTCCGGTTTATCCTTTAATTGGGGAGCCAATGCAGCTTTAAATGATGTGCGCTTGCCCGATAATAATTACGCCATCCTCGCCCGCACTCAAGCCACCCTCGAAGCCGGACGCAACTATCAAATGCACATACAAGGAGACGATGGTTTCCAAATTCTCGCCCGCAACCGGACGACGAGGCAAGAAGTCTTCATTACCCCAGAAAATCAATGGCAACAGGCATACGGTGCACATCAAGTTGTTACCTTCTCCGTTCCTAACGACGGTCAATACGACATTGAAGCGCAATTTTATGAGGAACGTGGCGATGCTTACTTCGACCTTTCTTGGGAACCGATTAACTTTAACGGTCGCGTGATTTCTACCATTAATTCCAATCTGCGAGCCGGTCCGAGTACCAGTTATGCTAAAGTCGGATGGGTGGGACCGAATACCCAATTAACCTTTGATAAATGGGCAAACGGACAGTTTATTGATTACACCAATGAGTTAGGACAAGCGAGTTCTCTTTGGTATCGTATTGCCGGAACAAATCAATGGATTTCGGCTGCTTTAATTGCAGGGAATCCTTAAAAATAGATGGGAGAATATAGCGATCGCACCCATCAAAAATGTTGCGTGTATCGCGATCCGCCGAGGATTAAAAATCCCCGTCTCATAAAAAAATCCATTAAAATGGATTGCGATCGTGAAATTTTCCCTCAAATTTATGAGTACAGTCCTCTGAAGAGGACTTCTCATATGAGACAGGGAATTCCATTCCCTGGCGGATCGACAACAAGAGAATAAATGCAATTACACCATTGCCCATATATGCTCATCATTTGTATTGTAAAAATGGAGAATTTGTCGCTAAATATAAGCAATGCGATCGCATTTTTTTAGAAGAGAAAGAGAGGTACGATCGCACTGAGAGGACGAAAGAAAAGCGATCGCGATTCGGAAAGATATTTTGTAAAGTTTTGTAAAAATACGCCTTGCCCCGCATAAAAAATTCAGGAGTCACCAAAGGAAAACATGAGGGAGCGCGATCGCGTTTTTTCCTGAAGACCGTACAGAAAAGAGTTCACTGCCTATTGAGTCCCCTATCGACGCGATCGGGCGATCGATAAAACAGATAATCTCGATTTATTTTTGGAGGACATCGGAAAATGCCTGCGGTATTCTTAGACGATCTAGATAAATATTTGCAAACAGGAGGATACAAGTACGATACTATTAGTAGTGGTTTTGTGCGATTCGATTCTGATTCTTCGTTGCAAATCCCATACCTTTGGTGGACACCGAAACCGTATAATGGTTCTATCGTATATGAGCACGGTAATCCAACTAAGAATTGGTGGAACGATATACCGGGCTTGGCTTCTGAGGAAAATTTACCTTACTTGGAGCAAATCGATTTTTTTAAGTTTATTCCCAAAGATTTACAGCATATCCCCGATCAATTTTACTATCTTGTCGTTCCTCATGTAGAGGAGAGTCGGTTTTCATTACCAGAAATCCAACAAGTTGCACAGGATAACATCTTCAAAGAACTCGATTTATCGAGTTATAATCCAGCCGCTAGCTCCCATGATACCTTCAGGACACTTTTTTCACCAGACCATCGAGTTTATCGTCGCGATATCGAACCCGCAAACTTAGATATTTGGGATCTGATTAATTTTTTGAAAGAATCAGAGGTTACAAATCCGGTCAATCCGGTTAATCCAGTCGATCCAGTCAATCCAGTCGATCCGGTTAATCCAGTCGA